>CATPBN010000252.1 GCA_955652635.1 uncultured Gemmatimonadaceae bacterium | reverse complement strand
CGCCACATCGCGCGCCTTACCCGTCCACAGATTCGCGCTTAGTGACTCGCCGACGTCGACGATCTGGTTACCGATCGCGACGCCGACTCGACGCTCTGTCTCGCCTTTGCGCGAGAATACACCGAACGGAAGGTTCTGGATTGGGAAATCGGTGTCGGGCGAATTGGCCGACTCGACCCACGATGTGAGCGCCGCATCGTGCGTGTGATTCATTGATTACGTGGTCGTGCAGCGCGGGCGAGACTCTCAATTTCATCGACTGGCTCTCGGAATGAGCACGAGCCAAACGCAATGGCGAAATCCCTGCGCGCCGCCAGAATCTGCCCCGCGTCGACACGTCTATCGCGCCAGACGATTGCGTCATCGGAAAACGAAAAAGCCGATGGATCCTCCTCCTGCAGCGCCGCGAGAGCCGTCTCTGAGGGTTCACCCGAGTATACGAGCGTCGCTGCCAGAAAGACGTTCAGAAACCCGTACATCTTTCCCGTCGGGCCGTCGGGTTCGTAAGTGAGTCGATGCGTCCCGCGAATCGGGTGGTGCAATCCCGCGGTGGCCTTGAATGGCACCCCCTCGCGTTTGCAGGTCGCGATGAAATCAATGATCTCCTGCGCCGGTGGAAACGCCTCAGGCGTCACTCCGCCCGTTCGAATCTTTGCCCGAGAACCTACCCGCGAGAGCGCTTGGATGAGCGGCGAGACATCGCCCTTGGTTGGAATTTCGACATAGGTGGTGAAGGAGCGGGGGATCACTTCGCGCTGACTTTCAATTTCCACTGGCGTACTCGCCTTGAGCTCCGCAACGTCGATTGTGACGTGGCCGGCAGGTGACCTTGCCAAATGACGACAGTTGAAATCGATCATCTCCTCGGCGGCTGCATGAACATCGTCAGCGACGAGCACACTCAATCTCCACGGGTCGGAATCCGAGTCGCGTGGGAAGATGCGATTCCCGGCGTCTTCAAGCTCCTTCAACCGGCTCAGGGGGACGATGAACCGTCCGAGAGCTTTTCTATCAGCGCTACGGAGATACGATGCATACCTCTCGAGGGCGGGCCGCATATCCTCGCTGGCCGGAGGAAAGAGGCCCGCGTAGTCGACGAGACCGTCCAGAAGCGCGGCGATTGCTTTCAACGGCGCCACGGCGCGTTGCTTATGGTCATGAAGAAACTTATCGCCAACTGGATGCGCGCGAAAAGTCAGCGATCTTTGAGTCGTCGCACAAACTTGAGTCCGGACCAGATAGCATCGACGGCACAGACCTTCACATCCACCAGTCCAAGATCGAGTCCTACTCCGCGAACCACGTTCTCGTTGAGATCTGTCGGCGCACCGGAGCTTTGTTTGGGCCATGCGATCCAGAGCATGCCATCGGATGCAAGCCTGTCGCGAAGGGCGGGGAATCGTTTTGCGAGATCGCTTCGCCTGGTCGAGAAGAGCATCCCGAAATCGAATGAACCGCGGGACACCAACGTCACGCCTTCGGGCAAGCTCCCCAGTGTCTCGGAGAAATCAGCGGGCGGGTGAACGATCTGAGCGCGGTCGCCCGGTTTGACTCCGAGCTTGGCGACCAGCGGCGTGCCCGAGTAGCCGGCCGGCTTTTTCACCGAACGCATTCGCGCACCCACTTCATTCGAAACAGCGATCCGGCCAAGTGGGAGGCCCGCGGCGGAGTCGAGGCTATCTCCTCGCTCCGCCGCGATTGCTTCAAACCTTTCGCGTCGATCCGCGTATCAGCCGCAGGACGAACAGCAGTACCACAGCGCCGATAAAGGCCATGAAGATGGTGCCACCCATTCCACCGATCGGAGAGGTAATTCCGAGCATGCCGAAGAGCCAGCCGCCGACGAACGCGCCCACGATGCCAATGACAATGTCACCGATGATACCATATCCGGTGCCACCCATAACGAGTGACGCGAGAACTCCAGCGACGAGACCAACTACGATCCAGGCCAGGATGCTCATGGTGTCCGTCCCTCAGAAGATTGTTGAGGCCCTACGGCTGTCGTCGGTCAATTGTTGCACCGCCAGCGCTTATGCCTGGCCCGAAGATAAGCGACTACGCGCCGAACACCAGTCGATTTATCGCCTGTACTCGAAAGTATCCAGGCTAACGCCATTGGATTCCTGATAACTGATCGTGGTGGCGGAGATAGTTCCCGTCGCGTTCCGCGCGGCCACCTGCTGGGGAACTGCGGCGACGCTCAGGCTGAAAGTCGTGCCGCTTACGGTGTAGTTGCCCCTGCTCACGAAGGCGCCGGTTGTGCTCGTTGTGCTGCCGGTCGGGGTGATCGTGTAATCGTTGGTCTCGATGAAGGTTCCGTCGCTGTTGAGAATCATCGTTCCATCGGTCCAGGTAACTCTCCCGCCGTTGGGAAGCGATGCGATGCTGTCGGCAGCCGTGTATGTATCCGTGACAGGAAGAGGACCACCCCGAAACAAAGTCATCTGGTATTGACCAGCCGCGCTCGCCAGCGGATTCAGGGGCTCGCTGCCCGTGCAGGCGGTGACGAGCAGCAACGGGATCGCGGCGGTGAGGCCGAGAATCAGCCTGATATTTCTCGTGAGCATCGGTGCCTCGCGCGCAACTGGTTTGGCTACCGCTCCGCCACTCGCGTGCGGGCGGATTGTACACAATTCGATACCAATAACTGCAATAACCGTACGTCCTTCACCGCTCGCTACAAGTCGCTCGCCCCTGTGCTGCGCTCCTCCGCCTTCCAAAGGCTCAACCGTCGTGCCGATTTGCGTACTTTGGACCGGGTCACGAACGACCACTTCGCGGTGTCGCAGATCACCATGAGGCCACATAGGCACGACGCCGGCGGAAGTCATCAACCGTCGTCGGGGGTAGCAGGATCCTCGTCGGCCTGCTACCCCAGCCAACCCGTTCCAGCCAGATTCCAGTGATGCAGTTATTCGCCACATCCTCATTCGCCCCGCCGCCAAGTCTTCGCGTCAGACGCGACAAGGCGGAGCGGATCCTCAACGGCCTGAGGGCAGCCGTCGTCTTTCTTCTGACGGCGTCGGCGCTCATGTACGCGCCGCACCTGTCGCCGGCACTCAACACCGCGAATGTAATGGTGCTCGGGCCGATGCTCGCCTGGACGGTTGCGCAATATCTGATCTGGTATCGACGCCCCGAGCTCCCCAACTGGCTGTCCGCAGTAAACCCTGTCGTCGATGTCACCGCGGTAACCGCCATCATTGGAGGATACGCGGTCGCGCAGTCCGGGGTACTGGCGCTACGCTCCCCCATCTTCCTCATGTACTTCGTCGTCCTGGCAGGCAGGCCGGTCGCGTCATCTGTGAGAAAGGCGGCTTTCATCTCTGCGCTCTCCTGGTTCGAGTACGCAGGACTGCTGTTCTGGTTGTGGGCGACGAATCGCGTTCCCCTCGTGATGAACCCCATCGACGCCGTGCAGCTGGCCCGAGTCACGCCTCTGGATGAGGCGGCCAAGCTCGTGCTGCTGGGCATCTTCGGCCTGGTGTCCACCTACGCGACCTACTGGGTAGAGGACGTGGTGCGCGAGGCGAGTAAGGAGTCAGCCGAGCGGCAGCGCGTCGTAACCCGCCTGGTTCAGGCCGAGCTGGATACGCTGAAGCTGCAGCTGAATCCGCATTTCCTGTTCAACGCGCTCAACAGCGCAATGGCTCTAATCGCCACGGATCCGCCTGCCGCCGAGCGCATGGTGTCCGAGCTTAGCGACTTCCTCCGGTTGGTCCTCTCGACGTCGAGCGAACAAGAGGTTCCGCTCGAGCGCGAGCTGGGACTTCTTGACCGGTATGTTGCGATCCAACGCGTTCGCTTCCAGGAACGCCTTACGGTGACCTGCAACATTGAGGACGGAGTGCGCGCGGCAATGGTGCCGAGCCTGTTGCTGCAGCCGCTCGTTGAAAACGCAATCAGACATGGGATCGGTCCACGAGCGGGCGCGGGGTCCGTGCACGTGACCGCGCGCAGAGTTGGCGACAGGCTCACGATTACGATTCTCGACGATGGCGTCGGGATCACCGCGCGGAGATCGCGCCAGCGCTCGCGCGGAACGGGACTTGGACTCACCAACACAATAACGCGCCTCATCCACCTCTACGGCGATGGCCATGAGTTCGAGAGTGGTCCACGCGATGAAGGCGGTTACGCGGTCAGGATTACGATTCCGTTCACGCTCGGCCGGCTGTCAGCCGCGCGCAATGGGACGCAGGCCACGGAGAATCTTACCACGGTGGGGCAGTCGTGATGGGCCCGACTTTCCGCGTGTTGATAGTGGACGACGAGGCGCTTGCCCGGCAGAGACTGGTAACCCTGCTTGCAAGGGTTCCTGACGTCGAGATCGTGGCCGAGTGTCAGAACGGACTCGAGGCCGTTGCAGCGATTAGAGCGCACCAGCCCGACCTCGTTTTTCTCGACGTCCAGATGCCGGAGCTGGATGGATTCGATGTGATCACCGAAGTGGGCACCGACAAAATGCCTCCGGTCATCTTCGTCACTGCGTTCGACGACTACGCGGTCTCGGCGTTCGAGTTCGGCGCGTTCGACTATTTGCTCAAGCCGGTCGATCACGTCCGCTTCCACCAGACGCTCGACCGCGCCAAGAAGCGGCTCAACGATTCGCCGGCACCAAGCGTGTCCTCGCAGCTGAGTGCCCTGCTCAAGTACGTCGGCCAGCTCGACGGGCCGAAGAACAGGATCGGCGTAAAGGTGAACGGCAAAATTCTCTTCCTCGACCCCGACGAGATCTTCTGGATCCAGGCGCGCGACGACCTTGCGCGCATCCACCTGGCCGAGGTCGCGTACGACGTGAGAGAGCCGCTCAGCCGGCTCGAGGCGAGGCTTCCGCACAATCGCTTCCTGCGCGTCCACCGCTCGACCATCGTCAACACCGCGCAGGTGCGTGAGGCGCAGCCGTTCGATCAGGGCGATCAGCTCTTGATTCTGCGTAACGGCAAGCGGATCACGACCGGAAGAAGCTACAGAAAAGCCGTGCAGGAATTTCTCAAACGCGCGACTTGAGATCGCGGGCTTTCTCTAGTCCGCAACGGCTACCTCTTCGCCGCTCTGAGCGCCCGAATCGCGGCGCCGAGCTGCTCGATCTCTCGTCCGTACTCCGCCCAATTTCCGGCACGCTGCGCAGCGATCGCGCGGTCGTAGTGCGTTTGCGCCTCGCGAAGGAGCTCGGGCGTCGCGCCTGAAGGCGTCGGCGTCGGCGAAGGCGCGATCCCACCACCCGTCACTACTGGTTGGCTCGCCCCAAGAGTGCTGAGAGAATCCTGAATGCTCGTCTGCGTCTGCTGAGCGGCGCCGGCGCCGAACAGCGCGTCCAGCCCTTCCTCAAGCGTCTCGCCCATCACCACTCTGTTCTCGTGCGCAACAACGACGCGCTTGAGCTCCGGAATCGTGCCGCCCTCAGCCCGAAGGTAGATCGGCTGCACGTAGATCAGAGACTCCTCGATTGGTATGACGAGAAGCTCGCCGCGAATGACCTCTGACCCGCGTTGATCCCAAAGCGTCAGCTGCCGGGAGATCTCCGTATCCTGGTTGATTCGGTTGGCGATCTGCTTTGGCCCGTAAACGAGGCTTTGCTTGGGAAAGCGGTACACCGAAAGCTTTCCGTAATTGTCGCCATCCATCCGCGCGACCATCCAGGCCGCGAGATTGTCCTTCCCGCGAGGAGTGAACGGCGTCATGAAAATGAATTCCGGATTCTTCTCACCCGGAAGCTTCATGATGATGTGCCTCTGGAACGGGTTTTCGTTCGTGCCTTTCGTCAGCCCGCCCGGTATCTGCCACTGGTCCTCACGATGGTAGAACGTCTGTGGCTCCAGCATGTGATACGTCGTGTGCAGCGCCGCCTGGATGCGAAAGAGATCTCCGGGGTATCGAACATGCCGCCTGATATCGGCGGGCATTGCACTCATGGGTTTGAAGATTGCGCCAAAGATGTGGGCGTATGTCACCACCACAGGATCGGCCGGGTCAGCAATGTAGGCATCGACATTCCCGTCGTACGCATCGATCACCACTTTGACGCTATTGCGCATGTAGTTCGTGCCATCAGCTGTGCGCTGCGAGTACGGATACATGTCGCTCGCTGTGTACGCATCCAGAATCCATTTCAGCTGGCCGGCGTCGTTGATGGTCAGGTAGGGATCGTTGTCGAAATCGAGAAACGGCAGCGCGCTGGTGGCGCGATCCATCACGTTCCTGCGATAAAGGATCTTGGCGTTTCCGCGGATGTCGTCCGAGAGAAGGATCTTCAATGAGCTGAGCTGGAACGCGTAGAGCACTCGACGAATGAACGAGCCGATTGGAACGCCGCCGCGTCCTGTGTAGTTCGTGTAGATGTTCGCCTCGCCGGACGGATAGTCGAACTCCTTTTGCTTCGTGCCGACGAACACATATTCGTTGGTCAGCTCGCCGTAGTAGATCTGCGGGCGGGTCAGCTGGATCGAGATCGTGGAAACCGGCGGGAGATCCTTGATGAAGAGAACGGGTAGGCCTTCGGTCGTCACTTGATTGACGGGGGCCATCGTGAGTCCCATCCCGTGAGTGAACGTCAGCCGCTCGTTGATGAACGTCCGCGTCGGGAGCGATTCGGAATTCAGCTCGCGCGCGGCGACGTGGACTTGTCGGTACCTGCCGTCGATCGTATATCGGTCGTCGTCGACAGAGATGAAATCGTAGTAGGTGCGGATTTCCTGGAGCTGGCTGAAAGTCTGCTTCAGGAGGGGCCGCTCCCACAATCTGATGTTGTCGACCGTAGCGGCGTTTGCCTTGATCTCGGCCATCGTGAGTTGCACTTCACCGGACAGGTCGCGCGACTCCACGTGGTCGAGTCCCCACGCCTTGCGCGTTGCGTCGATGTGGTTGCGCAGGTAAGGAGTCTCCCGCGACAACTCATTCGGCGAGACTACCAGCTTCTGGTACGCCGCAGGTACCACTCCCCGAGCAAGCACGCTTATGACGACGTAAAAGACGGCAGCGGAAATCGCAGACCAAATGAGTTTTCCGCGCACGATTCCGAACGCAACCCAGGCGGCGGCAACGAGCGCCGCAATCGCCGAGACGTAAAGTCCGGGTAGCGCGACGTGCACGTCGCTATAGCTCGCGCCAAGAAGCGGACCGGTGGTCGAATACAGCAAGCTCGCCGTATCGACAATCACGAGGCGCCGCGCGAGGAGCAGGAACAGCACGATCATGAGAATGCCAAGATGGCGCGCGGCGCGGGGTTTGGCCGACGCACGGCGCGGTGGTAGAGTGATGTCGTTCCTCATCCAGTACATCACCGCCACGGCGATGATCGAGAGAAACGTCAACGTGATCAGCGTACCGATCACGGCCGAGATCAGTGGAAGCCTGAACAGGTAAAAAGATATATCGCGCCCGAATAAGGGATCGCGGGTACCAATCGGAACTCCGTTGAAGCCTTTCAGGACCACCAGCCACGACGCACTGGCGGAGACAGCGGTGAGAAACGCCAGCACGAGTGCGGCGGGAAGAAATAGTCGGGTGAGCATGCGTGACACATCCACGCTTACACCGTCGCCACGATTCACGTACAAGACCGGGAAGCCGGTGCCAGTCCCTCGTGCAAGCCGCACGTTGCCGTAGATATAGCCGAAGGCGAACGCGCCGCCGAGCACGAAGAGACCGATCCTCCAGATCAGCGAAGTAGCGAACACAGACTGGAAGCCGATCTCCTTGAACCACAGCCAGTCGGTAGCGAAGCTCGCCAGCCAGGGCACGACGACGAGGGCGACGAAGAGACCGGCGACAATCCACAGCACAATCCTTCTGAGGGATTTCGGCAGAGGTGGCAGCCGGGCAGGCCCTGGTCGCTCGAAGGGTGATGTCATGTGCGCATCAAAATGCCACTCAGACGAGCCTCCTGCCACCCGTCCGCGCCGATCAGTTCGTCCCGGTACGGTGTCTGCGCAATACGATTGAGTTCATTTCATGGAGGGTAGGATGCCACGCGGGGACAAATCCAAGTACACGAGCAAGGAGAAGCGGCAGGCCGAGCACATCGAGGAAGGCTACGAGAAACGCGGCGTGCCCGACGAGGAGGCTGAGCGCCGAGCCTGGGCGACTGTGAACAAGGTGCACGGCGGTGGCGAGAAGCGAGGCGGCGGAGGATATGGCAAGCCGGAAAATCATGAGCCCATGCGGAAAGGCGGAAGAAAATCCCACGGTAGCTAGCCCGAAGGCACTTTCGCCCGGCAAACCGAAGCAGTAGAAAACGTCAAAGGGCATCCAGTGGATGCCCTTCTTGCTCTGCCGCGGCCATTTTTTCGCGCGTTTCGCGCGCCGCGGGTCACGCGCGCGGGCCGGAGGCAACTTTCGTCGTGATGACGACCACACCGTAGGATGCGTCGGGCCCGTATTGCTCAAGCGCTCGGCGGCCTTTTATCACCTGTACGGCGGCAACCTGTTCGGCGCTAAGCAACGGTACTTGATCTCCAGCGAATCGGACGCCGTCGACGATAAAAAGGACTGGAAGCTGGCTGGCCACAGAAGCGATCGAGTTTCTGAGAACCGGTCCAGCTGCATGCGGTGAGAGAGAGCGGTCAGCAGTGCAGTCCGTTGCGGTGGCGATTGACACGAGTGCGGTGATCAGACTGGCGATTCTCATTCCT
>CATPBN010000251.1 GCA_955652635.1 uncultured Gemmatimonadaceae bacterium | reverse complement strand
GTGCCTCCTCAACGTTGTCCTTGATGTATTGCGAAAAATTGAGATCGATTCCGGGAATGCGCTCCAGTCGGGACTGCATCAATCCTACGAGTTCGTACTTGTCCTTCGCGCTGTGCCACTCGCCAATTGGCTTGAGGTCGGCGTACACCTCGAGGTTGTTCGATCCTTTTGTATCGGTACCGTCGTCGGGCCGCCCTAGCTGTGTGACTACCTGGGTCACTTCCGGATAACTCCGGACGACGGAGCGCACCCGCCGCTCGATCTGCTTCGCCTCCTCGAGGGAAACACCGACAGGCATGGTCACCCTGAGCCAGATGTTGCCCTCGTCAAGAGCGGGTAGAAATTCGGTCCCGAGATGGAGACCAATAAGAATCGAGGTGGCCAGCATTCCGACGGCGATCGCGAGCGTGAGGCGAGGTCGCGCGAGGGCCCATACGAGGAGCGGCGAGAATCTCCGTCTGAGCCAACGCGTCGCTATAGGCTCACGCGCGGCCTTGTCGGCCTTCAGCCAGAAACTGCTGAGGACAGGGACCAGCGTCAGCGACAATATCAGGGAGCCGAGTAGAGCAAAAGAGAGCGTGAACGCCATCGGCGAGAAGATTCTTTTCTCGACTCTCTGAAACGTGAAGATCGGGAGAAAGGCGATTATGACAATCGCTTTGGCGAAGAGAATCGGCCGGCCCATTGCCTCTGCGATGTTGGCGAGAAAATGCCTCTTCTCGACCGATGCGCGAAGCTTGAAGTCGTGGCGGTGCTCTGGCGCCTGAGGTTGGGTGGAGGCGTCCAGCTCCGCGGTGCGCTGGAGCTCCTCGGCGGTCGGTGGAGGAGTGAGCGCGAGCCGCACGAGGAAAGCTTCAACCAGGACAACCGCCGCATCGACGATGATTCCGAAATCCACGGCGCCGAGGGAGATCAGATTCGCAGAGACTCCCTCGTAGTCCATCAGGATGAACGCGCAAAACAGCGACAGAGGAATGATTAGCCCGACGATCAATGCGCTCTTCCAGTTGCCCAGGAAGACCATCAGAATGACTACGATCAGCAGCGCCCCCAGCGCGAGGTTCTCCTCTACTGTCCGCAACGTGTGGCGAACGAGCGTCTCCCGATCGTAAAACGGAACGATTCGAACGCCACGGGGCAGGATCGTCTCATTCAGTTGGGCGATCTTTGCGCGCAATGGAGCGAGCACCTTTAGCGCATTTTCGCCCTTCCGCATCAAGACGATCCCCTCGACCACGTCATCCGCGCTGTCCTTCGCAACGATGCCTTCCCGCGGCGCACCGCCGATTTGAACGGTGCCGACATCCTTCACGCGAATCGGCACGCCGCCGCGCGATGTGACTGCAACCTCCGCGATGTCGTTGAGCGACTTGAATAGACCGACGCCACGCACTACCTGTTTCTCGTAACCGTGCACGAGGTAGCCACCGCCCGCATTTGCGTTTGCTGCCGCGACAGCCTGCTCCACCTGCGGGAGCGTCAGTCCGTAACTCCGCAAACGAGCGGGATCAACGTCGATCTGGTACTGCTTCACTTGCCCGCCAAAGGAAACGACATCGGCGATTCCGAGCACCGTGCGGATGGCTGGCTCTATGGTCCAGTCTTCGATCGCCTTCAGCTCCACGAGCGGCAATTTCCCGGCAATGGTGTAGCGAAAAATCTCTCCTGTCGAATTGGAGAGAGACCCGAGCTGCGGCGCGACGCCTGGCGGCGTTGATACGCCTTGCAACCTCTCAAGTGCCTGTTGCCGGGCGAAGTAGTCCGGTGTGCCTTCCACGAACGTCAGCGTGACAACTGAAAGCCCGAGCATCGATGTCGATCGTATGTTCATGATCGACGGAGTTCCGTTGAGCTGGCGCTCGATCGGGAGTGTTACGGACCGCTCCATCTCCTCAGCAGCATGTCCCGGCCATTGCGTGATGACCTGAACGTGGACGTCTTCGACGTCCGGGAATGCCTCAACGTCGAGATCGTTGAACGAACGCAGACCGAGGGCAACGATCAGAGCGGCCCCGCCGAGTACGAGTAGCCGCTGACGAAGGGCGAAACGAACAACCTTTCGTAGCATCAGGGTGCGTGCTGTGTCTCGCCTTCGAGTAGGATGCTTCCATCGATAACGACCCGATCGCCCTGGTTCAGCCCGGAAAGGACCACCGTCGACTCACCATCGTCGTCGCCGAGCTGCACCGTTCGACGCACGAACCGATTCTTGCCAGTGGAAACGAATACCACAGATGCATCGCCATGAGTCACGATGGCGCGGGTGGGCACGACAAGGACGGGACTAGCATCGTGGACGTAGAGACCCGCCTCGCCGGTCTCCATCGTCTTCAGAGACCCGTCGGCGTTGGGAAGCGTCGCACGCACGATGGCAGTCCGGGATGCCGGATCCAACGCGTTGCTGACATACTTGACACGCGCCTCGAATGTGCGTCCTGGAAAAGCGTCGGTGTGAAAGACGAGTCGCGCGCCAGGATGGACATTGGGAAGGTCCTTCTGGAAGACATTCACCGTGAGCCAGACAGTGCTCAGGTCGCTGACGGTGAAAAGTGGCGCGCCGAGGTCCGGGCGTACTTCCATTCCTGGATTTGCGGTGCGGTCGATTACCTGGCCCCTTATCGGACTGCGGAGCACGTATTCGCCAGTCACGCCTCCGTATCCGCTGCCCAGCTGCTCGATTCGCGCTCGCGCGCGAGCTGCCTCGGCGCGTGCTTGCGTCGCGTCGCTCTCCGCTTGCTCCAGATCCTTTCGGGCAGCGACGTGATGCTCATAGAGATCCCGGGTCCGGAGGAGCGTCGCCTGAGCCTGCGACATTACGGCGTTCGATTTCTCCAGATCGCTTCTCGCCTGGGCGAGGTCACCCGAAACGATGCGAGCGAGAGGAGACCCGGGTTCGACTGAACTGCCAAGGACTGCGTCCAGGCCGCTGATGCGACCAGTTACGGGCGAGCTGATGCGCACGGTGTGGTCTTCGTCCGGAACGAGCTGCGCGGCGAGATTTGCGACCAGCCGTTCGGTGCGTAGCCCCACCGAAGCAACAGAGAGGCTTGAAAGCTTCGCCGGCGCGACGACCACGACGCTGTCCGATTGTTCCGGCGGAAGCTCGTGAGACGCTTCCGCATTCCGGCAGCCCGCGGCCACAACGAGAAGCGCGATCGCGCGACATCCTCCGGCCGTTTGGATCATTGCTCGGGACCCTGCGGCTCGACACCGGCGGCGCGCCGCAATGCGAAAACGCTCACGCGGTAGTCGTGCAGCGCCGTGACGTACTCCGCACGCAGCGCGCTCTCCGTTCGAAGCGCGTCGTACACATCGACTAGCGACGTAGCGCCGCTCGCGTACGCGTAACGCGCCATTGCGAGCGCGGAATCGCTGAGGGCGAGCGCGCCGGTCTCATAGCGACCGACCAGAGTTCGGGTCGTTTTCAGGCTGTCGAGGGTTTCCACCAGCTCAGCATGGATCTGAACGGCCTGACGCGCTCGCGTGATCTCCGCGATTTGGAGCGATGAATTGGCCCGCGAGCGATCGGAGTTGAACCAGTTGAAGACGGGAATCCCGACGCCCACCGACAGCGCATAATGCCGTCCCGAAACAAAGGGTTGGGATGGCTGGTCAACCAATCCAAGGTTTGGAGTCGGAACGAGGAGCGAGCGCGCATAACCGACATCGCTTCTTCTCGCGTCGACCCTGTCGCTGGCGGAGAGAAAATCCGGTCGCCGCATTGCCGACTGTTCGGCAACGGAATCCGAAGGAACCCATAGTGAAGTCGATTGGACCGTATCGGACACCGCTAACGCCGTGTCCGGATTCGCAATGCCAATTACGAGCTGCAGCGCGACCCGTTTGGATCGCACGTCGGCTTCAGCTCTTGCAACGATCGCGTCTGCCCGTATGAGCTCTACGCGCGACTTGACCACATCGCGAAGGGCAATTGCTCCGGAGCGTAGTCGAAGCGAATCGGTGACCAGAAGATCGCGCACGATGTTGCGTTGTTCGCGGGCAATCCCGAGAAGCGCGGTGGACAGCTGCGCGTCGCAGTAGGCCTGACGGACTGCGAACAGAACCTGACGGCGCGTATCACTGGTGTCATGCCCCGCGGCAGACAGGCCTACCCGTTGGCTCCGCACGCGGTAGTGACGCTGGGGACCGATGTCGAGTGGAACGGATACCGCGTACTGGGACGGAACTCCGGGAATCGTCTGAAACACGGGATTTGGCAACTCGCGCGCAATTCCCAGCTCAGCGACCGCGGAATCGGCGCGGCGTCGAGCGACAACCAGATCTGGGTTGCGTCTGAGCGCGAAAGTCTCGGCTTCTTTGAGAGACAACTGCGCGCGTGCACTTTCGGCAGGACAGGCGACAGCCGCGGCACCTAAGATGATGGCCGCGCGAATGGACAGCCTGGTGGTCCTATGAAACACCATCGCAACGTAGTGAGAACATCAAATTCGAACAGAACATCGGACGCAAAGATTCCGCTAAGATTCCGCGGGGCCCGCTTGTGCGTGCCCTGCTACTATTCCTAATTGGCGTATTGCAGTTCCTGCGGCAAAATCAACCTTTTAGCTTCTATTCATGCCCATTGGAAATCGGCGCGAAAAGAACTTGGCTCGCTTGAGGCGACAAGGATTGCGGCTGCTTTTGCTCGTTGGAGTTCTGGCACCTGCCGGCCTCCACGCCCAGTACGGCCATCCAGTC
>CATPBN010000250.1 GCA_955652635.1 uncultured Gemmatimonadaceae bacterium | reverse complement strand
TGGCCAATCGGGCCAATGAGATACTCGCCGGCAAGCGCGGCGCCTACGCGCCCGTTCATCCGAACGATCACGTCAACATGGCGCAATCGACGAACGACGTGATTCCGACCGCGATTCGTTTGGCTTGCCTGATGGAGCTGGGCGATCTCGAAGAAACCTTCAGCGATCTCGCGAAAGCGTTCGAGAAGAAAGGCAAGGAATTCGACGACGTGCTCAAGTCCGGTCGCACGCATTTGCAGGATGCGATGCCGATCCGGCTCGGGCAGGAGCTCGATGCGTACGCCGGCTCGCTGCGCCGGGGTCTCAAGCGCGTAGTCGAAGCAGCCGACTACCTGCGTGATCTCGGGATTGGCGGCAGCGCGGTGGGTACCGGAGTGAACGTCGAACCCGATTATCCCAGGCTCATGCTCAAGAATCTGAGCAAGGCCACGAAGCTGAAATTGCGCGAGGGCGAGGATCGCATTCAGCTGATGCAGAGCATGGGGGACGTCGCCGGGTTCAGCGCGCAGCTCAAGGTGCTGGCGTTGGACCTGAGCAAGATCGCGAGTGATCTGCGTCTGCTGGCGAGCGGCCCCAGGACGGGCCTCGACGAAATCAGGCTGCCGGCGGTGCAACCAGGGTCGTCGATCATGCCTGGCAAAGTCAATCCATCGATTCCGGAAATGGTCAACCAGGTCTGCTTCCAGGTATTCGGAAACGATGCGTGCGTGAGCGTTGCGGCCGAGCACGGCCAGCTGGAGCTGAACGTGATGATGCCTGTTATCGCGCACAACGTCCTATTCTCGATGATGATTCTCACGAACAGCGCGCGGGTCTTCAGCTACAAGACTGTGAAGGGGATCGAGGCGAACGAGGAGCAATGCGAGTACTGGCTGGAGCGCTCGGCGGCACTAGCGACCGCGCTCGCTCCGCAGATCGGCTACGCGCGCGCCGCTGAGCTCAGCAAGCAGTCCGTCAAGGAGAACGTGCTGATCCGCGATCTTGTGAAGCGGGAGAAAGTGTTGCCCGCAAAGGAGATCGACGAAGTGCTCGATCTACGCAAAATGACGGAGATCGGGGTACCCGGGGGGAAGCACGGTGGGGTATCGTCGGGATGAAGTTGCCGTCATAGACCTTGTCTGAGCCGCCCCAAAACCCTATCCTGCATACATGCGGATAACGACCTGGGCGGAGTACGGCGTCATTTGCGCGCTCAACCTCGCCAAACGGACCGAGCTCGGACCGGTTAACGGTCGCGAGATCGCGAGACAGGAACGGCTTCCCGCCGATTATGTCGAGCAGATCCTGCTCAGATTGCGTCGCGCGGGCGTCATCACTAGCACTCGCGGTGCCCGCGGGGGTTACGTCCTCGCTCGGCCGGCGAGCGAGATCTCGATCCGCGACGTCATTCACGCATCGGAGCTGGAGACCTTTGACCTCCATTGCGTCAGTCACCCAGTTGAGGAAGAGCGGTGCTCCGCCTCACACAGCTGCAGCATTAGGCCCGTGTGGGTAATGTTGCAGGGCAGGATCGACGAAGTGCTTCAGGGCGTGAGTCTGGCGGATCTTCTGCACGACGAGCCGACCGTGCGCGAGCGGGTCGGTCTTGGCAGTATACGCGTGGGTGCCTCGGAGAAGGCTGGCTTGCCCATTCTCGAGACGGTTTAGATCACGCCGAGCGATGCAGCAACGGCGCGCCTGGCTCTCTAGACGCGCCGTTCTTTTTTATGTGCCGAAGGGGGGACTCGAACCCCCACGAGCTTGCGCCCACTGGCTCCTGAAGCCAGCGCGTCTACCAGTTCCACCACTTCGGCGAGGTCAAGTCCGAAGATAGAAACAGAGATTTGCTAAGTCAACGTAGCTTTTGCTCAGCGTCGTTGTTGCGTCTAACTTGAGCGCGTAGTCAAATGGCAGAGACAGTCGAGAAAGATGCGAAGCAGTCGGTCGCGCGGAACAAACGCGCCAGGCACGACTACCACATCATCGACACATGGGAAGCGGGTGTCGTTCTGACCGGAAGCGAGGTGAAATCGCTGCGGAACGGAAAGGCCAACATCGCTGATTCCTACGCGATCGTTAAGGACGGAGAGGTTTTTCTGCTCAACCTGCACATATCGCCCTACGAACAGGCGAGCTACTTCAATCACGAGCCCACCCGCACGCGAAAGCTCCTGCTCCACCGAAAGGAGATTCGCAAAATGATCGGCGCGGTCGAGCGTCAGGGGCTGACCTTGATCCCGCTGGAGATCTACTTCAAGCGGGGCAAGGCCAAGATCGCGCTCGCGCTGGGCAAGGGCAAAAAGCTCTACGACAAGCGCGCCGACGAAAAACGCCGCGACGACGAGCGCGACATGCAGCGCGCGGTACGAACCCGATGATCGCGCTGCTGTTCTTCCTCCAGACGGCAGCGGCGACCGTGGCCGCGCCGATTCCGACGTTCATCGTCGTGCGCGACGGAGGCGCCATTGCCTCGGTACCGGTGACCATCGACGGCGGCCTGCCGAGTGTGCGCGCGGATGCTCTGATGAGAGCGATGCGGGGTGGGATCCTGATCACGTCGACCAATCTCCATTACACGCTGTCGCTGCCGCGGGCGCGGCTCGATCTCATCGACGGAATTCCATTTGCAAAGCGCGACACGCTGACGATTCCGCTCACGCGTGCCCCCCAGGTCCGTGGTGGGCAGTTGTATCTGCCTTTTCAGTTCGTGACCGATGTGATTCCGAGGTACGTCGGCGGATATGTCTACGACGCGGCACTGAGCGAGCTTCGAACCGGCACCGCCGTCGCAAGCCGTCCGGCGGGCCCGATCCAATCGGCGAGCTCTACTCCGCTCGGCACCGCGACGTCCGCGTCCACAGTGGCGAGCAGGGCGGTGACGCGACAGCCGGTTTACACCAGGCCGCCTGTTCGACAACTCGTTGTAATCGATGCGGGACACGGTGGTCCTGATCGAGGAATGACCGGTCCGATCGGCAGTCCGGCGTGGTTCGTCGAGAAGGATGTCACTCTCTCGGTAGCGACAAAACTCGCGACGGTGCTGCGCGCGCGCGGCGCGGATGTCCTGATGACGCGGACGACCGACACGCTGATCGCGCTGGCCGATCGCGGCAAGATCGCCAACAGCAATCGCGGCGACGTGTTCATCTCCATCCACGTGAACGCTCCTGGCTATAACTCGGCTGCGGCCGCCCGCGAACACGGATTCGAGACATATTTCCTCGCCGAAGCGAAGACCGAGGACGAGCGCCGGGTGCAGGACATGGAGAACGAATCGGTAAAATTCGAAACCGGTGCCAATGCTCAAAAGGGAGATCCGCTCAATTTCATCATCACCGACATGGCGCAGAACGAGCACCTGAGAGAGTCGAGTGATCTCGCGCTCACTATCCAGAACGGCCTGATAGACGTGCATCCCGGACCGAATCGTGGAGTGCAGCAGGCGAATTTTGCCGTGCTGCGCGGATCGTACATGCCCGCGGTTCTCGTGGAGATCGGCTTCGGAAGCAATCAATCGGAGGCGACTTACCTGAGCGACCAGGACAACCAGCGCGCGCTGGCGAGAAACATCGCGCAGTCGGTCCTCGATTATCTCGCGCACTACCAGTCCCGAGTCGGAGGCACCCGGTAGCGGTGATCCCAACCGCGCTGGCAGTCACCGTCGCGGGGATCGATTTCCAGAATCCAGTATTGCTGGCCGCCGGAACCGCCGCTTATGGGCGTGAGCTCGCGCGCGTCATCAATCTCGACTCGTTGGGCGGATTGATCACCAAAGCTGTAAGCATCGAGCCGAGGCACGGCGCGCCGGCCCCTCGGGTGGCGGAATTCGATGGAGGAATGATCAACGCCGTCGGCCTGGCGAACCCCGGTGTCGAGG
>CATPBN010000249.1 GCA_955652635.1 uncultured Gemmatimonadaceae bacterium | reverse complement strand
GTTCGGACTCCCGGACAGTGGGGTAAAGACGGTGCGCGTCGATCGCGCGCTGGTGCAGAGCCGACTCAAGACGATCGCCGACGACGAAGACCTGCGGCGCTACATCCTCTAGCGCGGAGCGCGGCTCGTCGCTCTGGAGATCAGGATGCCGTACGCGGCGAGATTCAGAATCAGCACGATGCTCCCCAGCACGACCTGCGTCGAGTGAGTAAGCCCGGCAGGATACAGGAGCGGCTTGACATAGTGTTCAATGAATCCACCGCTGTAGCCCGCCTCGCCGCCTCGCATCCGAAATGAATTCTCCAGCGGGGTAAGCGGGCAGATCCAACCCGTGTACTCGATCAGAACACCCCAAATCGCAGCGGGAATGTGCAGCCATGCGATCCAGGGCCGCCGGAGGACAAGAAGTCCTCCGAGCACTACGAAGATAACAAATGCCAGATGAACGACGAGGACGAGATCGGCGAGGGCCCGGTAGATCAACTAGGGTGCGTCGAATTTCATCTTTTTTACGAGCGCGTTGAATCGAGGCTCGGCGCGCAGCGGATCGACGATCGGATGCACGCGAAGGTAGGCGGCCCAACCGCGCCTTTCATCGATCGCGCTTTCAGTCCAGTCGAGAGCCTCCTGTTTCTCCCCGAGCGCGATGTAAATGATCGCGAGCTCGACGGGAGACACGTAGTCGGTCTTTTTCTTTTCCTTCAGCTCCGCCGCTACCTGCCGCGCATATGACGGATCACCGGCGGCCGCCAGAGAATAACCCAGCGTCACCTTGGTGTAGGTTCCGTGCTCGGGCGCAAGCCCCAGCGCCTCGCGAAGCACTCTCTCCGCCGCGGGAAAATGCTTTTCCAAAGTGAGAATCAATCCCTGGATCCGATAGCTCTCCTCAGCGGTGGGATTCATGGCTATGGCGCGATCGAGGTGATACCGAGCCTGCTCGTATTTCCGAGCATACAGATAGCAATAGCCGAGGCTGCGCCGTACCGACACTGAGGCGGGATCGTTTTCCTGTGCAGTGTGCGCCTGGAGCAAAGCCTCGTCGAACTTCCCTTGGGATGCGAGCTGGAATGCGTACCACTGGTGCGCTGCCGCATAGCGCGGATCCAGCTCGATTGCGCGCCGGAATTCGCGAGCAGCGTTGTCCCAGTCCCAATCGTAGATGAAGAGACTCCATGCCAGCGACGCGTGCGCTTCGGCGAGCGTGTCATCAAGCGCGATCGCTTTCCGGGCGTAGAACTTTGCCTTCTCGTGGCCCTCGTGAACAGGAACGTTGCGGTAGTCGATGTGAAGCGAGTACGAATCGGCAAGCCCCGTGTAGGCCAAGGCGTATGCCGGGTCGAGGGCGATCGCCTCCTCGAAGTAATTGATGCCTTCGAAGACTCCCTCGGATGTTCGCTTGTTCCAGGCGTAACGTCCGCGCAGGTACAATCCGTAGGCCTGCACATTGTCTGTGTGCCGGTTCGTTCGAGCAGGCGCGATGGCCGCGAACGATGTCGAGCGAAGTGTCGTCACGATCGTGCGTGCGATCTCGTCCTGAATGGCGAAGACGTCGTGCAACTTCCGGTCGTAGCGCTCGGACCACACGAGCCGTCCGTCGTCCGTGGACGTAAGCTGCACCGTAATGCGGAGGTTCTCTCCCGAGCGGCGTACCGATCCCTCGAGCACTTCGGATGCTTCGAGCAGCGCCCCGATGGCGCGCACGTCCTGCGCCTTGCCCTTCAGCGCGAACACAGAGGTGCGGGACGCAACCCGTAGCCCATCCACTTTGGCGAGAGCGTTGATCAGCTCGTCGGTGATTCCATCGCTGAGATATTCGTTATCCGGATCCGGGCTTGAGTTCACGAAGGGGAGGACGGCGATGGTGCGCGACGTCGCGGCGAACGGCCGATTCGGCTCCAGGCGCGCACGGGTCAGTGCGTCGCAGAAGTCGACAATGGTGGGGAAGCGCTCTACGGGATCCTTGGCCAACGCCTTCTCGAGCACTCTCTCGAAACCGGCGGGCGCGTCTGGACGCAGGATCCTCAACGGACGCGCTCTCTCGGTAACCTGCTTTGCCATCGTTGCGCGCGGCGTCGCTCCCTTGAACGGCGGCTCCCCGGCGAGCATCTCATAGAAGACGCAGGCGAGACCGTAGACGTCGCCCGGAACTCCAACGTCAGTTTCGCCCGAAGCCTGCTCGGGACTCATGTATTCGGGAGTACCGAGCGCGAACCCGCCGAGCGTGATTGCCTCCTCCACCGTCGATGAGGCGACGTGGGCTATGCCAAAATCAGCCAGGAGAGCATGCCCGTCCGCGAAAAGAATGTTCTCCGGTTTCACATCGCGGTGAACAAACCCGTTGCGGTGCGCGTAGTGGAGGGCGGCTCCGACTTCGTTTGTTATGCGGAGGGCGTCGTCGATCGGGATCTTCTTGTCGCGATTGAGCCGGTCGCGCAACGATCCACCAGGAATGAATGGCGAGACGTAATAAAGCGCTCCGTCCGATTCACCCGAGTCGATCAGGGGAACGATGTGTGGGTGCGACAGGCGCGCGGCGATGCCGATCTCGCGCAGGAATCGCTCGGCACCAACCGAAGCGGCGAACTCCTGCTTAAGCACTTTGATCGCCACCTTCCGCCTATGCTTCCGTTCCTCGGCGAGGTGTACGGTTGCCATGCCACCCTGGCCCAGGAGGCGCTCGATCGTGTACCGATCGGCGAGCGTGTTGGCGAGGGAAGCCGACGCGTCGCTCATAGCCGTAATATAGGCCACGAGCCGATAGCCGGCCTCCTATCCGCCGCGCTTGAAGAACTGCACCGCGCGTTCGTGTTTTTTGGCCGCGGCGAGACTCTTGAACGTGCCGAGATTGCGGCGCCGGCCCGTCTTCGGATTCTTTTTTCGGGAGTAGAGCCGGTACTGTCCCGATCTCAGTTTGCGAATCATCTGTGCTTCGGTTCGGCTCCGTGTGAGCGCTAAACGGCCGCCGGGTTCCTGGCGGAGCGGAACGCCCAGATCGCCATGCCTCCCGTGATCAGGAAGGCCACCCCCGACAACCAGACCGGCACTGTGAACAGGTCGACCTGAACAGGCCAGCCGAGTACGGTTCGGGTAAGCTGGACGACTGCCATAATGGTGAAGATGATGCCGGAGACTAGCTCGTAACGGCGCATGGCTGTTCCTCCTCGGTTAGTGCTTTTTACTCAAGCTATCTGCAACACCTGGTGTCCGTCGTCCGCCATTCAGTATCCCGCCCCCATGCTCGTAGTATCCGGTCAGGACGTACTGTTGTCC
>CATPBN010000248.1 GCA_955652635.1 uncultured Gemmatimonadaceae bacterium | reverse complement strand
GGTCTCCGGCGTAAGGGATCGGTGACCGCCGATCCGATCGCTCAGCGTTCCACGGGCGAGATACGGCATCACCAGCCAGACGTGATCGTCGACCATTCCGAAGTCGATGATCTTGCAGATGTGCGGGTGCATCAGCTGCGCGGCGGACTCGGCTTCCCTGCGGAATCGCTCACGCATTTCGTGCTCGCGCGCCAGGTGCGGGTGGAGCACCTTGATCACGACCGGCGAAGCGAGGCTGGCCTGAAGAGCATAGTAGACACTCGCCATTCCACCTTCCCCGACGCGGTGCATGATGGTGTAGCGCCCACCGGTGACTTGTCGAAGCGCAGTAACCGACGGGTCGGGTGGCGCCTGACGTTTGTCAGAGCTATCCGGCATGCGTATGCCGCAGCGCACGCAGCGAGCGGCCTCAGCCCGGTTCCAGCTCCCACAATCAGGACAGAACATTGGTCAACCCCCGAACTGCATGCGGACGAAATCGTACGGAGGCCACGGGCCGGTGACCTTGAACTCGAGGGAGCCCTGCCGCCGGGCCTCTTTGGACACGATGTCCTGGAACGCCTGCCAGCGCTGGCTGTCGACCAGGAACGACGCTCTCGCCACTACGCCTTCCTCTTCGTCGCCGTCCGCCCTGGGAAGCGTGACCGTCGCCGCTGCCTGGTTTCGGAGCAGCCGCAGACTCTCAGCGGCAAGCGCGGCGAAGCTCTTCTGTCCGTCTGCGTCTTCCTTTTTTCCCCGGGTCGTGATGCTCACTCGCGCCGCGGCGTGGCCTTCGATCACGGTGAGCGCTTCGGTAAGAGTGAAGTAATGGAGCTCGAGCCAGCGGGTCAGCGTATTCTTGGACTGAAACACCGTTCCGGGAGGGGCCGGGAGCACCGTCCCGTGCGCGTGGGCCTCTTCGAGAACCCGGTGATACTTGGCCAGCTCGCCATCATCGAGGTTGACCGTCGAATAGGTTGACGGCTCTACGATCGCGGCCAGAGCGCGGTAGTGCGTGAGCGTCGTGCCCTCGGCGAGGGTAGCCGTGTGGCCCGACTCGACGGCGGCAACGCCGTATAATCGGAGCGCGTTCAGAGAAGCTTGCGCCATTTGAGACCAGTGAGGATTGGCAGAGTGACAGTCGCGACCACGCCCAGGATCTTGGTCGCCATAGCTAGACGATTGGAGACCTGGGTTAGATAGCTATCCAAAGTGCTGCTCAACAGGTCCCGGGGTTCCCGAGGGAGTCGTAAATCCGGATATCACGGCGGGACATCGTTCAAGATAGTCGCTAGGCACCGAGAGCGGCCAGGTGACGGACGCTCGCCTGAGCCAGCCGGTCGGGCGAGTACCCGCCTTCGAGCACGCTGACGACGCGTCCGTCGCACCAGGAATCCGCGCGCCCCACGAGCGAGCGCGTTAGCAGCTCGAAGTCCTCAACCTCCAGAGTAAATCCGCCGAGGGGGTCACCGGCGAGGGAGTCGAACCCCGCCGAAATGAGGATGAGGTCGGGTACGAATCCACGGGTAGCTGCGTCGACGGCGCCCTCGAATGCGGTCACGTATTCGGCGCGAGGAAGTCCGGCAGACTTGGGAACGTTCCAAATTGTGCCGTGCGGACCGCGATCTTCGGCGGCTCCCGTTCCCGGATACCACGGCCACTGATGCATCGAGACGAAGTGGATGTCGGGCTCGCTCTCCACGAGTGCCTGGGTGCCGTTGCCGTGATGCACATCCCAATCGACGATCAGAATTCGCTGAAGACCGTGCTTGTTGCGGGCGTAGTGCGCGGCGAGCGCGACGTTTCCAAAGAGACAGAATCCCATAGCGCGATTGCGAACCGCGTGATGCCCGGGCGGTCGTACCGCGGAGAAGCTGCGGGGATGAACGCCGCTCACGGACAGATCGACCGCTGAAAGGACGCATCCCGCCCCGGCAGTTGCGGCGTCCCACGACCCGCTGCTTACCACGGTGTCAGCGTCGAGTCGTCCACCTCCGCCTTCGATTACCTGCTTTACGGTGCGGATGTAGTCGGCATCGTGAACCAGCTCGAGCTCCTCGATTGTCGCGTGTCGGCCCTCGAGGTGTTCGACTGTGTGGAAGAACTCGGGATCCTCTCGAAGCGCACGCGTAATCGCGCGCAGCCGGCCAACGTGCTCCGGATGTCCCCACCCAGTGTCGTGCCGTCCACAATCGCTGTTGGAGATGAACGCGGCCCGCATGGACCGGTGGCTGCTATTCTACCGGTCGCCGGCGGCGGTCGGTGATGAGGAAGGTGGACCCGGTGCGAGCGGCAGTCGACGAAAGTGGAGCGTCTTCGTCGAGGATCTCGAACCCGTTGAGCTTGACGGCGTACTCGTCATCGGGCCGCACGTCGGGATAGAGCTCGCGCAAAGCGAGCTGCTTGAGACTCCGCACCGAGGCCGATGGATTCGCTTCGATCGGAATCGCATCCCAGGCCTCGAGAACCTGTGCTCTCAGGCGAAGCGGCTGATCGGAAGGCGCGCCGAGCTTGAACGGCTGCCCTCGCGTGCGAAGGCTGTTGACGAACGTCGTCGGGACCGTCATCTGTCTCTGCCATCGAGCACTTCGAGCGGCAGCGGAGCCAGTGTAGCCAGAAAACGGGCGACCTGTTGATCAAACAGGTATGTAGATCCAGTCACCTTCGTCCCCCCGGCGTCGGCAAAGGCTGCTATCACGACTTCTTCTCCGCCCTGCCCGCGTAGCGTTACGTGCCGGGCGCTTTCCTGTTCGGGGAACGCGGCATAGACGCCGTTCTGCCGAGAGAAAAATGACTTCGCGGCCCCCAGTGCCTCGGCCGGAGTGAGTGCGGTGGTGGTTTCCTGAAGGGAGCGGTCGCGCTGTGACATCGATGACGAGTGAAGGGTTTGAGGAAGTCCGTGCAATCTAGGCCGCTTTCGACGGAGCAACAAGCCAACTCAATGTCGCGGTCGCTATCTTGCAAGTCGGCGTGGCAAGACCTTCACGAAAAGGGTGACGACACATGCTAACGAGTAGATCACGTCTCCGCGCGTTGGCTCTCGCCTCCGCGGTAGTCCTATCCGCAGAAGCTTCCGCTCAGAGTACCGCTGCCCGGCAGTCTTCGGCCAATCAGCTTCCGCCCGCGACTTACAGGCCGGAATTCGGCACGATGTGGACCTTCGACGCGCCGCCACTCGATTACTGGCGCCGTACCTACAACTTCGCGCCGGATCAGAAATGGCTCGACCACGTCCGCCTCGCCTCTGTGCGCCTGCCGAACTGTTCGGCCTCGTTTGTATCGTCTCGCGGACTGGTGATGACCAATCACCATTGCGGCCGCGACTGTACTGCCGGCTCTTCGCCACCTGATTCGAACTACATCCAGACTGGATTCGCGGCGGGAACTCTGGCCGACGAGAAGAAATGCGCCGGCCTATATGTCGATCAGCTGCAATCGATTCAGGACGTGACGAGCAGGGTGCGGTCCGCAATCACCGGGAAGACTCCGGCTGATCAGGCAGCGCAGAGAACGGCCGTGATCGGCCAGATCCAGACTGAATGCAATCAACAGACTCAGCTCACGTGCCAGGTCGTGACGTTGTATCAGGGAGGCATGTATTCGTTGTACCGCTACCGCCGCTTCAACGATGTTCGTCTGGTCATGGCTCCCGAGGGCGATATCGCGTTTTTCGGAGGCGATCCCGACAACTTCACTTACCCGCGCTACGATCTGGACCTCACGCTCCTTCGCGTCTACGAGAATAACCAACCCTTTGCTCCGACGGACTATTTGAAGTGGAGCGCGGCCGGTGCTGTGGAGAACGAGCTCGTCTTCGTCGTCGGAAATCCGGGATCGACCGGACGGCTTAACACCATCTCGCAGATGGAATTCCTTCGTGACGTCGGATATCCCGCTACCCTCGCATCGTACAAGCGGGCGCTGACGATCTACGCCGAGCTGGCGCGCACCGATACGTCCGCCGCCCGGCGTTATCAGAACGATGTGTTCGGCATCGCCAATTCTCAGAAAGCGGTGACCGGATACCGGGCAGGACTACTCGACACGCTCAGCATGGCGAAGAAGCGGGCGTTCGAGCGGGAGCTCCAGGCTCGCATCGCTGCGGACCCGAGGCTCCAGGCCCAATACGGGGGAACCTGGGACGCGATAGCCGCGGCACAGCGTGAGCTCGCGACGTTCAGTCCCGAGCTGCGCTACCGGAGCTTTGGAGGAAACTCGAGACTACTGACTATCGCCGCCCAGATCGTACGGATTGCGAGCGAGTCTGGAAAGCCCGACTCGGCTCGGCTCGCTGTTTATCGCGGGCCCGCCATCGCCGGCATGACTGCCCAACTTTCGCAGACCATCCTGCTCGACACGGCGTTCGAGAGACTCGCGATCGCCGCCCAGTTCCGCGCCGCGCAGAGCGAGCTCGGGCCGAACGACCCGTTCGTGCGCATCGCATTGGCGGGACGCCCGCCTGAAGCCGTAGCCGCTGCGCTGGTGCGCGGCACGCGCCTTGGCGATCCGGCATTCCGGACGTCTCTGCTGCAAGGAGGCGCGGCAGCCGTCGCTGCCTCGACGGATCCAATGATCGCCCTGGCACGAGACATCGATCCGCTGAATCGCGTGGTCACCGCCAGAGCGAATGCGCTCAACGCGATAATCGCGAGCAACAGCGAGAAAATCGGACAGGCTCTCTTCGCCGCCTACGGGACCGCGCTCCCACCGGACGCGACGTTCACGCTTCGCATCAGCGATGGAATCGTCAAGTCGTTTCCGTCGAACGGAACGATTGCGCCGTACAAGACGACGTTCTACGGACTGTACGAGCGGTCGGCCGCGTTCGACGACAGGGATCCGTTCAAGCTTCCCAAGCGGTGGGTGGACAGGAAGGCAAATCTCGACCTGACGACGCCCTACAATTTCGTATCGACCAACGACATCATCGGCGGCAATTCCGGGAGCCCGGTGATCAACCGCAACGCGGAAGTGGTCGGCCTGGTTTTCGACTCGAACATCGAGGGCATCTCGAACCGCTTCATTTTCTCGACCGACGTCGGGCGCACGGTCAGCGTGCACTCGCGCGGGATTACGGAGGCGTTGCGCAAAATGTACGACGGCTCGCGCATCGCGGACGAGCTGCAGGGTCGATAGCCTCTCACTGTCTTTCGGGATCTCGGCCCGGTCAGTCGGGAGGAAGTCGGCGCAGGCGGGGCAGCGTCGCGCTTCGCGCGATGGTGTGACGTGCGCAGTTCAAAGATCTATGCAGAGAGAGGCGGGGTGTCCTCGCAGGCGACGTCTCGCGTAGCACGAAACCGGCTGGGTGCCCGCTCGCGAGCGCAAGCCGCGAGTGGGCTGACGGGTTCGCAGCGTGTAAGCGAGTCGTCGCCGAAGAGGACGCCCCGCCTCAAGCCGAGATGCAAAGGAAACGCATCCGCGGCCATCAGGCCTCGAGCAGCGACTCGACTCTTCGAACCAGCGGCTGGAAAGAGAGCACCCCACCACCGACGCGCGTTGATATCTCCTCCGCGGTCTCGCGCTGACCGTGCGAGAAGAGCTCACCGACCATCCAAGGCCCAGCGCTCGGATTCCTGAACCAATCTACGTCGAACCGCGCTGTCAGCTTCTCATTGAGAACGGACTGCAGCTGCCACGCGCGCAGATACCGGGCGGAATAGAATCTCGGATCGACATCCACGAACGCATCGGCGGGATCGTACTCGAAACCCGTAGCGTTGGTCAGGAGCGAGACGTACAGATCGGGCAGCTCGTCCCACGGCAGATCCCCCGCGTAGAGCGCCCGCTCATACAGAAACTTCGCGCAGTACCGGCGAAGGTAGTGAAGCTCCTCGAAGCCCGCGGTGCGCAGGAACTCCGCCACGCGGTTCGTGCCGAGCTGCGCGTACCGCAGCAGCCATCCTCGGTCGTGCATTCGGTGATCAAAGAGCATTGCATACGACTCCGTCACCGAGTTGTCTCCAAGCCAGCGGAACTCGAATGGGTAATCGGCGCTCGCGTAGGCGAAATGAAGGGCGTGCCCCAGCTCGTGTAGAAAGGTGTTGTAGTCACTCTGCCCGCCGTGTGGGCGGAGCACCAGGTACACTTCCTGGGGAACACGAACGGGCGAACAGAATGCGCGGGATCGCTTTCCTTCCCGGTCACCGACATCGAAAATGATCCGCCCGTCAGCCGTCGGATCGATTCCCATCTCCGTGACGTGCCGCCGTATCACCGACTCCATGTGGTTTCCGGGAAACGCATCGTCGTATTCAGACGCTCTGAAGAGCGCAAGCGCGTCCGAGCGCTTCGCCTGTGACGTTTTGATGCCGATTTTCTTCTTCAGAACTCGCGGAAGCGTGTCGTCCCACATGGACTGGGTATCGCGCAAAAAACTCTCGCAGCTCGCCCCGAGCGCGGCGAGTGAGACTCCCGTCACCGCTTCGAAGGAACTGTTGTAATCATCCCCCACGCCGAGAGACTCGATGTACTCCTTCTCTCGCTGCAATCGCTCGCGTCGAAGGGGTGCGTGTTCCTTCTCGACCAGGTCCGCGCGCGCGGCGTCGAGCGCAAGACGAGCCTTCCTGTCCTGGGTGTTCGCGATCTCGATCGGCGCCGCCTGGTATTGAATTACGCGCCCGTCAGCAGAGCGGATCACGGCGGAGTTCTCCCACGCGATCTCTCGCTCATCGAGAGCTGCCAGCGGTCTGGACGCTTGAGTCTCAATCTCCCACTCCAGAAGCCACCGCGCGGATCGCTTGTCTTCGCTCTGCTCGGGGGCGGACCGAAAGGCTTCGAGCGTCAGCTCGAGCGCGTCCGTACCGAGAATTCGTTCGAACTGCTGGTAGATCGGCTGAAATTCCGCCGTCTTCTTGTGTCCGGCGAGCGCGAGGTACCCCTCGCGCGAGATCGCTTCCATGAACGCCTGGCCTTCAGCTCGCAGGCGCTGAAGGGACAATGCGCTCACGCCGTGAGCTTCGCGCTCAGATAGTCCTTCAGCCCGGTGGCGTCGACGCGTTCCTGCTTCAACGTGTCGCGGTCCCGCACAGTGACGGTGCCGTCAGTGATCGACTCACCATCGACGGTGATTCCAAACGGCGTGCCCACCTCGTCCTGCCGACGATACCGGCGGCCAATCGCTCCGCTGTCGTCATAAAAGACCGTAAACGACCCTCTCAGCTCGTCGGCGATCCGATGCGCCATCTCCGGCATTCCGTCTTTCTTCACCAGCGGAAAGACTCCCGCCTTGATCGGAGCGATCGACGGGTCGAGTCCAAGGACGGTCCGTCCCTCGGACTCGCCTTCGACGGACTCCTCTCTATATCCGTTCACGAGCACCGCGAGCGCCGTTCTGTCGGCGCCCACCGACGTCTCGATGACGTACGGCAGAAACCTCTTGTTGTTCGGCTGGTCGAAGTACTCCAGCTTCTTACCTGAGAATTGCTGGTGCTGCGAGAGGTCGAAGTCACCTCGATTGTGAACGCCCTCGATCTCCTGAAAACCCAGCGTGCCGCCGAAGTCGAATTGAACGTCGAACGCAGCGCGTGCGTAGTGGGCGAGCTCCTCCTTCGTGTGCTCGTGGAACTGGAGCCTGTTTTCGCTGAGGCCGAGTCCCCGGTGCCAGTCCATACGCTGCTGCTTCCAGTATTCGAACCACTTCATGTCAGTACCGGGCTCGACGAAGAACTGCATCTCCATCTGCTCGAACTCGCGCGTGCGAAAGATGAAATTGCCGGGCGTGATCTCGTTGCGAAACGCTTTCCCTATCTGCGCGATTCCGAACGGAACCTTCTGCCTCGTCGATTGCTGCACGTTGAGGAAGTTCACGTAAATGCCCTGGGCCGTCTCGGGACGAAGGTAGACGACGGACGCCGAGTCTTCGACAGGGCCCATGAACGTCTTGAACATCAGATTGAACAGGCGCGCCTCGCTCAGCGTCCCCTTCATTCCGCACGCTGGACACTGCGCATCGGGCGTCCCGGGCGTGCCTTTGATGCGCGGATCGTCGGCTCGAAAACGCTTCTTGCAGTTCCGGCAGTCTACGAGCGGATCGACGAATCCGCTGACGTGTCCACTCGCCTCCCAGACCCGTGGATGCATGAGGATCGCGGCGTCGAGGCCCTCGATGTCATTTCTCGCCCGCACCATCGCGTGCCACCACCGATCTTTGAGATTCTTTTTCAGCTCGACACCGAGCGGGCCGTAATCCCAAACGGAGCCGGTGCCGCCGTAGATCTCTGAGGATTGGAAGATGAAGCCGCGCCGCTTGGCAAGCGACACGAGCTTCTCCATCACATCGGGGCGGTTTGGCATGGGGGAAAGCTAGCAGACACCGGGTACGAGGCGGGAGTCAGGTATCGAGCTCCGCGCTCAGTTTCGGCTCTGATGGCGCGCGCTTACCGAGCAGGTGCGCGACGATGCGATCACCGTGATAGCGACCGTTCTCGATGAACACCTTGTTCGCGTCGTAGCCGGCGACCACGACACCAGCTATGTACAAACCGGGAACCGATGTCTCGAGCGTTTCCGGGTTGTGTGCGGGGATCCCTGTGGCAGGATCGATCCGCACCCCAGTCTCGCGCAAGAGATCGAGACTCGGCGCAAATCCCGTCATGATGTACACGCGGTCAGCCTTGAGCCGGTCGTCGCCTTGTGGAGTCCGGATGACCACGTGTTCGGGCTCGATCGCCACAACGCGCGCATCCCAGCGGGTAGCGATGACTCCTTCCTTCACGCGATTGCTGAAATCAGGCAGCACCCAAGGCTTGATCTTCTTGTCGAAGGTCGGACCGAAGTGAACGAGTGTCACGCGTGCGCCCGAGCGCCAAAGGTCCAGCGCTGCTTCGGCGGCGGAATTGCCGCCGCCAACGACGACAGCGTCCTGCAAGAACGCTTCGTGGCCCTCGTGATAGGTGTGCGACACGTGCGGGAGATCCTC
>CATPBN010000247.1 GCA_955652635.1 uncultured Gemmatimonadaceae bacterium | reverse complement strand
CTCCCACATTGGCCAAGACAGTAGCGGAGAGAGGAATGGCCAGAGAATCCACGCGGCGCGAAGCGCTCGCGTCTGCGGCGGTCCGCGCATGAACCGGCGGGATTTTCTCGTCGCCGGCGCCGGGGCAGCAGGGCTGATTCGCGCAAAGAATGCGCAGGGCGCGACCCCGGGATTTGCCAACGCGCGCACGGCACTCGATCACGGTGCGGTCCGTCCAGGTTCTCGATTCAAGCTCTCAGTGACTCGCTGGCCCTTCCACCAATTCACACTCGACCAGCTGTCGCAGATGGCGCGCGAACTCGGACTCGATTCGGTGGAGCTGCTCGAGCCCGATGAATGGGCGGTTCCCAAACGGTACGGGCTCACCTGCGCCATGGGCTACGCGACGGTGCCCGACCCACGCACCCGGCTGACACAAGGCTTCAACCGCGTGGAGAACCATGCCTGGCTGATACCAGCTTATCAGCGTGCGATCCCGCTCGCTGCCGCTGCGGGAGTTCCGAATGTGATCTGCTTTTCCGGAAACCGGGACGGGATGGATGACGTCGAGGGACGCGAGACATGCGCGCGCGGACTGGCTCCGCTCCTTCCCCTGGCAGAGCGACATGGGGTAACGCTGTGCATGGAGCTGCTCAATTCAAGGCAGGACCACCCCGATTATCAGTGCGACCACACCACCTGGGGCGTGGCGCTCGTGAAACAGCTCGCGTCCGAGCGGTTCAAGCTTCTTTACGACATCTACCACATGCAGATCATGGAAGGCGACGTGATCCGCACGATTCGCGACAATCACCAGTACATCGCGCACTTCCACACAGGCGGAGTCCCGGGCAGACACGAGATCGATGGGTCACAGGAGCTGAATTACCCGGCGATCATGCGAGCAATCGCCGAAACAGGATTCTCGGGATACGTGGCGCAGGAGTTCGTGCCCACTCACGATCCACGCACCTCGCTCGCTGAAGCGGTCCGGCTCTGCCGGGTTTGAGCGTGGCCGCTAGCCGGTCTCCGGCAAATCCGATCGTAACTCCGGCAATGGTCCTACCCTCGAGGCCGGATCTGGAAGTGGTTGGGGCGTTCAATCCGGGTGTCACCCGCCACCAGGATGAAGTCATTCTGCTGGTGCGGATATCAGAGGCCCCACACAAAGCCTCCTCCAGCATCGCCGCGGCGCCGTTCTACAACGCGGAGACGCGTCGTCTCGAGATCAAGCGATGGCCGGCAAACGAGAAGGGTCCGGACTTAAGCGATTCGAGGCTCATCGTACATCAGGGGCGCACGTGGCTGACGTCGATATCCCACCTCCGAATCGCAAGGTCCACTGACGGCATTCACTTCGAGGTGGACGGATTGCCGACGTTCGGTCCGGACAGCGCGTACGAGTCGTTCGGGATCGAAGACGCGCGCATCACGCACCTCGACGGCACCTACTGGATCAACTACACGGCGGTATCCGACCGCGGAATTGCCACGGGTCTCGCTTCGACGAAGGACTTCAAGTCGTTCGAGCGGCACGGGATCATCTTTCCGCCCCCGAACCGCGATGTGGCGATATTTCCGGAGAAGATCGGCGGGCGCTACGTCGCGCTGCACCGTCCGATGCCGGAGGGGTTGGGACACCCGGCGATCTGGATTGCCACGTCGCCCGATCTGCTGTCGTGGGGCGACCACCGGCTTGTCGCGACAGCGCGCCCGGGCAACTGGGATGACGTGAAAATTGGCGGGGGCGCGGTTCCGTTCAAGGTGCGCGCCAATCGACAGGATGCGTGGCTGGCGATTTATCACGGCGTCACCGGGTCGCCTCCCACTTACTCCCTGGGAGCGCTGCTCCTCGACCAGCACGATCCGTCGAAGGTGATCGGCCGCTCGCGCGAGGCGATCCTGCGTCCGGAGACTCCATACGAGCGCGAAGGCTTTTTCGGGAGCGTGGTATTTACCTGCGGGGCGCTCGTCGAGGGCGATCTGGTGCGCATCTACTACGGCGCTGCCGACGGCGTCACTGCCGTCGCGGATCTTTCGCTCGACGGGATTCTGTCGGGACTCGCGTAGGGTGGCGAGGCAGCGATGCGTTTCATAGTGCCGATGGGGAACAGATCATGATTCCGCCGCTCGTGCGATTCGCCACAAACCCGATCGTCAAGCCGTCGCAGATCAATTTTGTCCGGGCGTCAGGCACCTTCAATCCGGCTGCTGCCATTGATCGCGCTAGCGGACGCGTCGTGTTCCTTGTTCGCGTTTTTGAGGAGGAGACCAAACGCTCCTGTCTGGCGCTGGCCCTTTCCTCGGATGGCGAACGGATCGACGAGATCAGGGACAAGCCCGCCATTACGCGCGACGCGTCATATGAAGAATGGGGAGTAGAGGATGCGCGGATCACCTATCTGGAGCAGGACCAACTTTACGCGATCACGTATACCGGATATTCGCCCGCTGGCCCGCGCGTTTGCCTGATCACGACCGACGATCTGCTCAAGCCGGAGCGGTATCAGCGTCACGGCCCGCGCATCACCGGGGAGAACAAGAACTGCGTGATTCTTCCGCAGAAGATCGGCGGCACGTACGTCATCCTCCACAGGCCAATGCCGCGAATCGAGCTGATAAGGGTTTCAGCGCTCGAAGAACTCTGGCCAGCGGAAGGCGTCCCGCTCGTCGGCCCGAGGCCCGGCACGTGGCGAAGCTCGCGGGTTGGCTCTGGGGCGCCGCCGATCGCTACTGACATCGGCTGGCTGTTCCCCTTCCACGGTGCGACGTCGATCGAAGAGGGCAACGTATATTCAATGGGCTGGTGTGTGCTCGACTCCGCTAATCCGGAAAAAGTCATCTACGTTTCCGGAGCTCCCGCTCTCGCACCCGAAGCGCCGTACGAAATCCAGCAGCAACCGATTCCTCAGGTGGACATGGCGAACTTCATCAACGGTGTGCGCGTCGTTTTCCCCGAGGGTCTGGTCGAGCTCGGAGACGATCTGCTGGTTTACTACGGCGCCGCGGATGTCTCGGTAGGGGGCGCTCGGGTGAACAAGGGCGCGCTTATCGCGGGAATCAAGAACGAGATCGCGCTCGGACACACCGCGTCGCCGTTGTGAAAAGATTGCCGGAGTCGTGACGTTCGAGCTTGGCATCAATTATTGGCCACGCCGAAGCGCCATGTACATGTGGCGCGAGCTCGACATTGGCGAGGTGCGCGAGGAGATGGAACAGATCGCCGGTATGGGCTTCGACGTCGTCAGAGTGTTCACGCTGGCGCAGGACTTCCTCCCCAAGCCGCTTACTGTGGCAGCCGACATGGTTGCAAACCTCGTGGACGTCGTGCGCGCGGCGAAGGATGCGGGACTGAAAGTGGTGCCCACGCTCGTCGTCATCAACATGAGCGGCAAGTTCTGGTGGCCGGCGTGGATGTTGGATGTACACGGCCGGCCCGGCGATCTGTTCTCGGATCCGACGATCCTGCGCACGCAGTCGATGCTGGTCGAGACGTGCGCGCGGGCACTGGCCGGGGAAGACTCGATACGCGCGTTCGATCTGGCCAACGAAATAGACGATGCTCAGCGGCCACGAACTCGAGACGCTGGCTGGCTCTGGGCGTCGCTGTTGGCGAACGCGATAAGACGGGTCGCTCCGGGCACGCCGATTCAGATCGGCGCGCACCTTCCGTCGCTGACGACGGAGAACTACATGCGGGTCGACGACGTCGGCGAGGTGGCCGACGAAGACTTGATGCACGCGTATCCGCTTTATTATCCTGGCGCGCGCTCGTTTCTCGATCCAGAGCTGGTGCCGTTCTCGTGCGCGCTGACTGCTGATCTCTCAGGACGCGGACGTGCTCCACTGATGCAGGAGTTCGGTCTGTGTACTGCTCCGCCGGGATCTCCCGGACAGACGATCACCGACGATTTCCTGGGACGGCCGCTCCAGCAATATCTGGCGTCCGAGGAAGAAGCGGCCGAGTACTACGACGCGGTACTGAGCCGCTTGGTAGGGATCGGCGCTTCCGGGGCGTACGCGTGGTGCTACGGCGATTACGACTCCTCTCTCTTTGATCGGCCGCCAATTTCGACCGCGATACGGGAGCGCACCTTCGGGCTGGTGCGGGCCGACGGGAGCGAGAAGCCCGCGGCTGCGGTGTTCCGCAATTTCAGGGAGCGTCGCGATGCCCATGCCTGCTCCGGTTTGAAAAAGGGGCCAGTAGTTCCCCGAGTGCTGGATCTGACCGCCGACGAGTACTATCGCGCGCCGGGGAAGCATTTCGGGCGACTCTACGCGAAATGGATCGCGGATAGCGCATCATGAGCGGACCGCGAACTTTGACCGGGCTCGCGCTCATTGCGCTCGCAGTTATTCCCGCCGGCTGCGGCCGGCGCGCAGAATTGACGGCGGCGCCGCGCGGTCCAGTGCCCCTGGCCATCGACCTCGACCACCTTCGCCACCTCGGCATAACCGCGGTGGTCCGAGGTCAGCCGGTTCGGGTCGTTTCCCTGTACGCGGAGGCGCCAGACTATCGCCTTATCGGCTCGCCCGCGCGCGACGGATTCGAGGGAATAGCCAGCGTCGACGATGCAGCGCGCGCGGCCGTGGTTTATCTCCGCGACTACGAGGTGACTGGCGATGTCCGCTCGCATGATGAGGCGCTAGGATTGCTTGCCTTCATCACCGCGATGGAGCAGGGGGACGGCGAGTTCGTCAACTTCATTGACTCCACCGGTCGGCTGAACCGGAACGCGCCGAGCAGCCGGAAGAGCATGTCGTATTGGGCTGCGCGGAGCATCTGGGCGCTGGGCGAGGCGGTGCGCGTGCTCGGTCCCAAAGACTCGACCCGGTTGAAGAGCATGCGCCCGGTGCTGGATCGTGCCGTCTCGCGTATGGCGCGCGAGATCGAAGCCGGGCGCCTCATTGGTGAATCGACAACGGCCACATCTGAAGCTTTACTCGGGGTGCTCTCATTGCAAAAGGCCGAGCACTCAACGGCGTATGCTTCACTGGGGCAGCGGACTGCCGACCTGATCGCAGCGCACTCTGCCGGCACGATGCAGAGTGCGCCTTGGGGGGCTCACGTCGATGCTCCCGGCGCCGCCTGGCACGCGTGGGGTTCGCGGTCCGTGGAGGCGCTCGCATCCGCGCAGAAGACGCTGGGTCGATCGGGCTATGGTGCTTCGGCGAGAAAGGAGGCGGACGGCCTATGGGGACGCTTCCTCCTCGGCGGACAAATTCCCTCAGAGGTCGCGAGCGACGGAAAAGCGACGTGGTATCCGCAGATCTCTTATGGCATCGGCACCATCGTCGATGGCTACCTGGCCTTGGCGGAAATGGACAACGACCCCCGCTACGCCGTTTTCGCCGGCCTGACCGCCGCCTGGTTTCTCGGCGCCAATCCCGAGAGCCTGACCATGTATGACGAAAAAACTGGGCGAACGTTCGATGGGATCGACGGCCCAACGCCGTTGAAGGTGAATCGAAACGCCGGAGCGGAATCGACGGTGGAAGCATTGTTGGCGCTCCAGCAAGTGACCAGCAATCCGGTTGCAGCGCAGTACCTGCACTATCGCCCGGTGGGTGAGCTCTCGACGTCGCTGGAGAGCGTCCCGAATCAGCGCGAGTACGTGGGGCCAAACGGCGAAAGGCTGATTCTGCGTCGAGGTGGGTCGGGCGTGGAGATTGTTCGCGGCGGAAAAGCCGCGCCCCTGATCACACTGACTT
>CATPBN010000246.1 GCA_955652635.1 uncultured Gemmatimonadaceae bacterium | reverse complement strand
GGCGATACTGAGATCGTACGCGCTCTGACGGAGGCGGCTCAGAGTGGAAAGCAGGTTGCCGTGATGATCGAGCTTCAAGCGCGGTTCGACGAAGTGAATAACATCGCCTGGGCACGCACCCTGGAAGGATTCGGCGTTCACGTCGCGTACGGGCTTCCCGGCCTAAAGACCCACACGAAAACCACGCTCGTCGTGCGGAAGGAGGCGGACGGCATCCGCCGCTACGCGCACATCGGCTCCGGAAACTACAATTCGCAAACTGCGCGCGTCTACACCGATCTGGGATTGCTGACCGCCGATCCCTCGATTGGCGCCGATCTCACCGATCTATTCAATTCGCTGACCGGCTTCTCGCGCCAGAACTCATTCCGGAATCTGCTGGTCGCGCCCCGCAACATGCGTCAGCGCTTCACGGAGATGGTGGACAGAGAAGCGGAGCTGGCGAGAGCGGGTAAGCCGGGTCGAATCATCGCGAAAATCAACTCGCTGGTCGACGCGGATATCATCGCGCACCTCTACGACGCGTCGCAGGCCGGGGTCGACATCGACTTGATCGTCCGCGGCATCTGCTGCCTCCGGCCGGGAATTCCTGGAATCAGCGATCGCATCAGAGTGATCAGCATCGTCGGACGCTTTCTCGAGCACTCGCGAATCTTCTATTTCGGGAACGACGGGAACGAAGAGATCTACTTCGGATCGGCGGACTGGATGCCGCGCAACTTCGATCGACGCGTGGAGGTAGTCGCGCCAATCGAAAAACGACAGCTGCATCCTCGCGTGTGCTCGCTGCTGGAGACTTGCCTCGCCGACAACCGGCAGGCGTGGGACCTACATCGGGACGGCACCTACGTGCAAAGAAAGCCAGGCACGAATCCGGTCGTCTCTACGCACGAGCGCCTGCTGGTGAATTCATGGGGACTCGTGCCCCTCCCGCCAGGGAAGGAGAACGGCGCGGAAGGACCGCGCGCCGAACAGCCCTTCATCCTTCAGTCGGCTGTGCCAACCTCGTCTTCGTAAGTAGTCACCGACCCGTCGGGCGCCACGATTTCTACCTGAACTCCGGCAACCTCGGAGAGCAGGTTGGATTTGCGACTCGCTCCCCACAGATCGAGCCTCAGGTTGTAAACGTGATGACTGGGCACCGCGGTGATCCTCAACGCGCGCTCCACCCAGCGAACTTTTATCTCGGCGACGGCGCTCGCGTGGCCCCTGTCAAAACCATCGGCGACGCGAAGGATTGCTGACAGTCTCTTGATCGTCTGCCGCACCGGCCGCTCGAGCCCGCCATAGTTGCGATGCTTCTTCTTCGGCTCGGCGCCACGGTGATACCGCGCTACATTCGCCACCACGATCTGCTCTATCGGTGTCATACCGAGCAGCTCCGCGTGCTCGATCAAATGATAGGAGTGCTTGTTGTGCTTGTCGTAGCTGATGTGATATCCGATGTCGTGGAGAAGGGCGGCGTCCGACAGCAGCTTTCTGTCATCCGGAATGCAGCCGAGGCGCTGACCGATCGCATCGAAGAGCTGAAGCGATAGCTTCTGGACGTGCTTCGAATGCGGCTCCTCGTAGTGAGTTCGCTCTGCCAGCTCGCGGACCGACCGCTCCCGCGCCTCCCCGGGATCTGCCGATGAAGGCGCGACGTGCGCGCTCTCGAGCAGGATTCCTTCCCGGATCCCGTACGCCGAAATGACGAGCTCCCTGGCTTCAACCCGCGCTGCGACTTCCGCCGCGACAGCGAGTCCCCCGACAATGATGTCACTCCTCGCCGCGTTGAGTCCCGGGACGCCCTGGCGTTCGGCGAGGGACATGTTGAGGAGCATGTCCACGATGTGCTCGAGCTCCACACGTGGAATGACGGTACCGTGAACGGTCTTGGCGCTTTCCATTCCGATGCGAGCGAGATAGATCGATGCGAGCGTGGTGAACGTGCCGCCGGAGCAAAAGATCCGCGCCGCGTGCCAGTGGCGAGCGGAAACGTGGCGGCGCAGCTCGACGCGAACATGCTTTCTGAGCTTGCGCATCCCTTTCTTTCTGTCGCCGCCGAGATAACGCTCGGTCGAACGGATAGCTCCCAACGGCAGTGAAATGAGACGGTCGACAAGGCCATCTGCGCTTAGCGCAAGCTCGAGAGAGCCACCGCCGATATCCATCACGACGGCACGACCCACTCCCAAATCAAAATGCGCGAGCGCGCTGCGAAAGCTGAGTCGGGCTTCGTCCTCTCCGCGGAGGACCCTCACCTTGAGACCGGTTTCGGACTTCACGAGCCTGAGGAATTCGTCGCCGTTGGTGGCTTCACGAACTGCGCTCGTAGCAACAACCTCTGTGCGCTTGACACCGAGCTGATTGGCGAGCGTCGCCATCCTCGTCAGCGTGCTCAGCGCGTTTTGAACGGCGACCTCACTCAGCTTTCCAGTCTCGTAGAGCCCCGCGCCCAATCGCGGCGCGGCCTTCATTTCATCTACGACGCGGATCGTCCCGGTGGGCGAGACATCTGCAATCGTCTGCCGGATCGAGTTCGAGCCGATGTCGATTGCGGAGATGCGGATGTCCGTATCGCTGCCCTGCGTGGGAGCGCTGGGACTGCTCAAGGTCAGACGAGGAGGAATTGCGGATTCGGCCACGTATATCAAAGGTGACGGGTATCCGCCCGAAATGAAACACCCGCGTCAGCAGCTCTTTCAGGTCAGAATGCAAACCCGATATTCGTGACTACCCGGCGCTGGCTCCGATTCGTAAACAGCACGTTGAAGTTGAGCCCGGGGTTGACGTACCCGACCCAGAGTCCGCCGCCGGCGGCCGAGTGCCATCCACCCGGTGACTGGCCGTTGAGATACACTCGTCCGGCGTCGGCAAAGCCGAGCGCACCCACGTCGAGTGGAAGGATGAGCGGAAATTTTGCGATGGGAACCCTGAGCTCCGCGGTCCCGTAAACAGATGCGTCACCCGCGTACCGCTGGCGCTCCTCAGTCCTGAATGTCTCCGATCCTCCGAGAAACGCGGCGTCGAAATAAGGAAACGGCCCCCAGAGCTTCTTACCGCCCGCGCGGAAAGCCAGCACGGGCTTCTTGGGCATGGGCAACGTGAAATAGGCCGCAGCCCATCCATCAACCGACTCGTACGCCTTCGCTACGTCCCACATCGCGGGGTAACCGGCACCAACGACGTCGAATACTACACGCGGCTTCATCGTGTCCGCGACGTATCGACTGTCCAGATGCATCTTGAGCCGAAGTCCCGCCTGACCGAATCGGCTGAAGCCGGTCGGACGCTGCTGCGCGATCAACCGGTTGGCAAGACTATCAGTCGTCGTGTATCGAACGACTGGTCCAAACGAGATGTCGCTGGCAGGACTGAATGAGCGACCGATCCCTGGATTGAACTCCCACTGCCTCTGATTTACGGCGTACAAGTCTCCCCGCAGATCCGCCACGTCGTTGCCGAAGCCGTGGAACTGCACGACCTCGAATTGGGACATATGCGCCGTCACCGGAATGTGCGTGTCCGATTCCTCGAAGCGCTTGTCGAACATGCTGCGAATACGCAGTCGGTGGCTCGAAAAGGAGTACGCGACGTCGGCCTCGGACATACTGGAGTACGGGACTTTTCGGAAACCGTACTGTGTGCGCGCTACTCCGATCTCGGGGTAGATGCCGAGCAAGCGCTGAGAATGGATTCCCAACACGGGCTTGAGCGAAGTGCCCCGGTCCTTCTGCGGCGGTATCAGAGTGCCGTAAGCGCGTTGCCACGGTCTGCGATTGAACGAGTGATTGAAGGCGTCGTCGATATTGATCTTTTCATCCACGGTGTCTGGGGCGTATTTCACGTTGTCCACATTTCCGACATCGTAGAACCGCGTCGGGTTTCTCTTGCCGCCGACCGTCGAATTATCGACAAAGACGTTGTTGCCGTTGCCGCCGATGATCCGCACGGGGATGCTGCTCTGGACATTCCCTTCGACCGTCGCCCGATCGTTGCCGTCGTGCAGGTATATCCGAATCTGTTTCGTTTCGTTGGCGTAGAACCGCCGCGAGAAATACGGGGCATCGCTTCCCGACTGGAGTCGAACATCGACGATCCCATCGCCGGAGCGCACCACCGTTGCCTGGTCGTCCGCGTCTGTGCCGTGAATGTCTGCGACCTTCCATAGCTCGCCGTAGTAGAGATCGGCCACGCCGCGCAGTCCTTCACGCCGCGCTTTGATCTTGGCCGCAAGCCGGGGCGAGATGCTCGCGTACTCTGGCGGCAGGGTTCCAATTGCGTTGTCGATCACCTGGTCGGTAATCCTTTGCTGCAGGCTGCTGGCGACCGAATCCCATACCGAT
>CATPBN010000245.1 GCA_955652635.1 uncultured Gemmatimonadaceae bacterium | reverse complement strand
GGACAAGGCGTATGTCGCCGCGATGAAGTCTGACCTTCGTAACTTGGCGACGTATGAAGAGCAGTACGCCGCTGACAACAACGGCGCGTACTTCTCTGGCGACGGTTCAGCGCAGGGCTTTACGCCTTCGACGAACGTGACCGTGCTGGCGACCGCGGTTGTTGGCCCGCCGCCTGCCTGGACCGCCACTGCTACGCACGCTCTTTCAGCGAAGAAGTGTGATAACGGTGTGACGAGCCCCGGTGTAATCACCTGCGTGTAATCAGGCTGAAGCTAGTCCAGGAAAACGGGGCGTCGAAAGGCGCCCCGTTTTTCATTTCTGGCAACTGGGGCTTTGCTACGACGCCTTTCCCGCCAACCGCCGAACGTACTCTCGTGCGGACGTCATTTGCATCGGGAACTCCTGGAACGGAGGCTCCATTCCCGTATCGAACCCGCGAGCGACGCCGAGCATGAGCGCTGCAAAACTCTTCTCCAGCTGATCCTGTGCTGCCTTCCATTGCGATTCGAGCGCTTTCTCGGGCACGTCTGTGACGGCGAACTTCTTGCCGAACGCTTCTTCGAAAAGCTTGACTGCATCCCGCTGACTTATCGGGTCAGGACCCCCGAACGGAATCGTCGCATTCGACGCGAAGGGCCGCGAGAGTGACTGTACGGCGAGCTCCGCCACATCCGCTACCGCGATGTATCTGATTTTCTGCGTCCCCGCTCCGTAGACTCGAGCGGTGCCCGCAACCGGATCAGCAAAGAGCATCGGACTGAGCCACGTTTCGAAGAAGAGAGATGGGTGAAGAATCGTGTAGTCGAGACCGCTCTTCTTGAGGTGCCTCTCGGCATCGCGCTTGGCGCGCGGAAGAGGCGCCTCAGGCGCGCGGTCAGCATTGAAGGAGACGAATACGAATTTTTTCGCGCCCGCCTTTTTTGCCGCGTCGATGAGCGCGATCGTGCCCTGGCCATCTGTCGCCGCAAAGGAATCGCCGGGCTGCGCAGTCGTAACCGAGGTCACAGTGGAGATCACGCCGGCGACGCCCTTGCACGCCGCCGCCAGGGACGCCGGATCCTTCAGATCAGCGACAACTATTTCCGCGCCGGCCTTCCGCAGGCGGTCGACCGTTTCGGGCTTCGACGTTTTGCGCGTCATTGCCCTCACCTTTCCAACCCGCGCGAGGAGGTTCCGCACAATCTCGGACCCCAGGACGCCAGTGGCACCAGCGACGAGAATCATGATTCCTCGTGTGATCTAGTCGGCCTTCGGATATAGCGCGGAGTCCTCCCCGGATCAAGCAAGCCAGCAGATGCCGATGTACATTCGGGCGATAACGCGAACGACGAGGTGCCCGATGGAACGCAGAGAATTCCTTCAGCGCGGTGCGACCTTGGCCGGTGGTTCGGCACTAATCGGCTTGAGCCCGAACGCGGCCGCCACCGGACAGTCAGTCGAAACCCTGCGAAAGATCGCCCCCCAATTGGCTCTACTCCGATCGCGTGTCGCCGATGCGCCTCCCCCGATCTCCGAGAGCGAGCGAGCCCAAAGGCGTGAGAAAGCCCAGCGAGTCATGAAAGAGCTGGGCTATTCGGCAATGCTGATCGAGCCGGGACCGAACATGATGTATTTCTCCGGCATCGATTGGGCGCGAAGCGAGCGACTCTTCGCCTTGATCCTGCCCCAGACGGGCAAAGGAATCGTCATCGCTCCGGCCTTCGAGAAGGGGCGCGCTGCGGACCAGGTGAATGAGAGGTTCGATATCCGCGTCTGGCAGGAGGATGAGAGCCCCGAGGCGCTCGTCGCAAGCGTCCTCAAGGACTGGGGGCTCGCGACTGGCAAGTTCGGCGTCGATGGGAGCGCGCGCACGTTCGTGTTCAACGAGATGGCGCACGCCGCCCCGGCGATGCAGATGGCAACCGCCGAGGCAATCACGAATGCGTGTCGAGGCATCAAGTCCGCGCACGAGATCGAGATCATGCGATTCGCAAATCAGATCACGCTCGATACGTATCGCGCCGCGTTCAAGACGCTGCGCGTGGGGATGACGCAGGCGGAGCTGTCGAAGAATGTGTTGGATGGCTTTTCGAAGCTTGGGTTTCCGGGCGGCTTCGCGCTGGTGCTGTTCGGCGAGTCATCCGCCTACCCGCACGGACTCCCGAAGCCACGTGCTCTCGAGGAAAACCAGGTGGTGCTCATCGACGGTGGCACCGAGGTGCATGGTTACCAGTCCGACATGACGCGGACCGTCGTCTTCGGCACACCCGCTCCGGAAGCGCAGAAAGTCTTCGGCATCTTGCAGGAGGCGCAGAAAAGCGCCCTCGCTTTCGCGGCGCCGGGCAGGAAAGCCGGAGATGTGGATGGCGCCGCGCGGAAGGTGGTTACCGATGCCGGCTACGGGCCTGACTATCGAACCTTCACGCACCGACTCGGCCACGGCATTGGCATGGAAGTCCACGAGTGGCCATACTTCGTTCGGGGAAGTCAGATAGTGCTGCAGCCCGGAATGACGTTTAGCGACGAGCCCGGGATCTATCAGTACGGCAAGTTCGGCATTCGCCTCGAAGACATCATGGCGATCACGGAGAGCGGCGCCGAGATGCTGACACCAACGCAGACGACCTTATCGCCAATCACTCTTTAGCCAGGCCCGCAGCCACCAGCCGGCCCGCCGAAGCACCCGGCCGGTCGTGTTCAGTTGCTTTTCTTGAGATCTGTAACCCACGCCCGGATCCGTGTGTCGAGCACGTCCAGCGGAAGCGCCCCCTGACCCAGTATCTGATCGTGGAACGCGCGAATGTCGAACTTGGGTCCAAGCTTCTGCTCCGCGT
>CATPBN010000244.1 GCA_955652635.1 uncultured Gemmatimonadaceae bacterium | reverse complement strand
CCGTAGAGGGGCTGCTGCCCGCCCTGCTGCCTTTGCGCGCTCAGAGATGCATCCGCGCTTGGCAGGAGCGCCCCATAAGCGCTGCGCACAGCGGCTCGCGCGCCGATGCGGTTGTTGAGCGTCTGCTGCAGTACAGGGTTATTCCGCTGGGCGAGGCCGATTGCCTGTTCGATCGTCAGCGTCGTCGGAGGCGCCGAATCACGAGGAACGAGCTGAGCGGATGCCCGCGTGCTGACGGCAACCAGACCCAAAAGGAGCAAGTGTCGCATAAATGTCTTGGAGATGTGGTTTCTGAAGCGTACGGCCAACTATACAACAGAGTTTCAGGGCCGAAAACATCGAGTTTGCTCAGGAGATCGTACTAACGAACATTAATCGATCCCAAGTCCCCACTGATGAGTGCCTTTGGGAGCGTCCGGCGTTATTCCGCTGGGGCCGGAGCCAGGAAAATCCGGTCGCTGATCTTCGCGAAGATTCGCTCGTACAGACGCTTCCCCTTCTCCGCGTCGGCGAGGGAGGGACGACCGATTGAGCCGGCGCTGCCGCTCGGGACGGTGAGCCACCCGCGCCTGTAACGTCTCAGCTGCTCGCGCGACATCATATAGTCCTGCGCCAGATCGAGGTTCACGAGATCCGGTGCCAGAAAAAGCATTATCGACGTATCTACTTCGTCGCCGTGCATTGCTTCCCGCTGGCCCTGAAGAAGATCGGAAAGATTGACTCCGAAAATGTCCACGACCCTCACGCGCGCGGCTGTGGTAATCACTGTAGCAAGCGCCTCCTGATGGGGGTCATGGCCGTGCGCGGTCAGCAGGATGAACTCGCGGACGCCTGTTGCTTCCCACGAATCGATGAGGTCATTGAGCATTCGGTGCAGTGTCTTTTTTCTGAGCGATGCGTTTCCCGTGAAACCGCGTTCCGTATCCACGTTTACGCCATACTCCACCGTCGGTGCCCGCAACACGCCATATTCCGCTGACAAATCGTCTGCCATGTGCTCCACGATGATGGTGTCGCAACCGAGCGGGAGATGAGGGCCGTGCTGTTCGCAAGTGCCGATGGGTATGATGAGGCGCGGATCGTTGCCAAGTACGGCAGTGACCTGAGCGGGGTTGAGCTCCTTGACCCGCAGCGGGCCGGAAACTGGAAGGGGGGAGGGAAGAGTCATCGCGTCAGTCGGTAGTCAGAATGTAAGAAGCGGGACCCTGCGACGGCGCGCAATCCTCGCGTTGTCTGCAGTGCCGCTCTTTCTCGTCGCGCTTTGGGTCAGAACTCCAGCAATTCCGGTGTTTGCGGGTAGCACCGCCAGAAATGATAGTGACCGCGCAAAGACTGCCGAGGGCGCCGTTCGCGCGCTCGAGCGGTCGCTATCGGAGGCGCTCCAGCGTCTCGAAGATCGCGCCAGGGTGGCGCTCGATGCCCCAGCGAATGCGCCCACGGCCTTTTCCTTTCTCGATAGCCGCGCGCCGCAGAGGGATGGTGAATCGGTAGTCGTCTTCGATCACGACCGTCCACTCGCGTGGGCGGGAAAGACGAGGATCGATCCCGATTCCCTCGTGAGCTCCATCAGTGCGACGTTCAGTCCTTTCTACACCACCCTCAACGTCGCGAAGATTCGCGGCAACCGGCGCGCGGTTGCCTCGGTGGTTCTTCACGCCGTTCCCCCGGCCGACCGACTTACGGAATCGCTCGACTCCAGGGTCGCTCCGTTCCAGGGCGTCGCGTCATACGAATTCGCGCCACCAGGAGATCCGCGAGGAGGTCCGGTTGTGCTCTCGTATAGCGGGAAACCGGTCCTTCGCGCTCTTCCGCGTCTCGCTGAACCCGGTGAAGTGGGGTTCCGCCGCGCCTCCATGCTTCGCGCGCGGGGGACGATTGCGCTCGTAATTCTTGTTCTAGCATTTCTCGTTTACGCGTGGCGCGACCGCCGCTCACTGTCCGAACGACTTCTCGCGATCGTCGTAGCTCTCGGCGTAGCCGCGCTCGTTCCCTGGAGCTCGTTCTCGAACACGTCGCGCATCTTCGATCCGGCCTACTACTTCTCGAAGCTCGCCGGTCCGCTCACCGCCAATGCGGCTGCCCTTTGCATCAGCACGGCGCTCGTACTGATGGGTGTTTACGCGGTGATTCGCGCACATCCCAACGCACGCTGGCCGCGCCTCTACGCAGCAATCGGCGCTGTCGTTACCCTCGGTGTCGGAATTCCCTTCGCGTCCAACATCGTGCGAGGCATCGGCCAGCCGCCGTGGGGCTCGACGCCCGGGCTCTGGCTCTCCTGGGAAATTCCACTCTTTGTCTTTCTTTTCGCCGCCCTCCTTACCACGTACTGGTTCCTGCGCATGGTGTTCGGACGGCCTGGCGGCATTTCCTTCCGCGCCGGTGTAGTCATCGCCTCGACATCCGCGATCGTGGCCCTGGGGGCGTTGTGGTCGACGACGTTGCTCCAACGCATGCAGCTCGCCGAGGAAGACGTCGCCGCGCTCGGTCACGTAGACGATTATGTCATTCTTCTCACGCGCCGGTTTGCGACAGATCGGGCGCAATCCCCGCCGCCGAAGAGTCGCGCGGCGTTGCTTCAGGCTTATGCGTCATCGGATCTCGCAGCCGCGGAATATCCGGCGACGCTGGGGGCGTGGGACGACGACGCAAAACAGATCGGAGAATTCGCGGTCACCGATGCACAGCCCGATTCCGAGGTAATACTCAAGACCGTTCGCGAGGCAATCACAACGAATCGGACGGTGACGCGGAGCGTGCTCGGCCCTACAGGCGTTCAGATTCTTTCGGCTGTGAGGCATCCGTCGGGTGGAGTGACTGCGGTTCTCGTTTTGCCGCGCACGAGACTGCTTGGCGCCAATCCATACGCGGCGCTGCTGGGAATGACGTCCCAGTCGGGTGGTGATCCTCCGTATCTGGTGGCACTCACGGACATCACGCCAGCGGTGGCCGCCGATACGGCAAGAGTCCAATGGCGTCGCATGGGTGACGAGCTGCATGGAGATCGACTCATCTCCACGTCGGCGGGAACGAAGCGGGCTCACATCGAGGTCGACCTCAGGTCAGTGTGGGCGCGAGCTGAGCGCGGGGTGCTCGTGCTACTACTCGATCTTTTCGTCGCCGGAATTTTCTGGCTGCTCGGCGCCCTGCCCGAGAAGGGTTTCGTGCGGTGGCTGCGGGTGCGCGCCGCGCACTGGATCTACACGTATCACGCGCGGCTCACGCTTGCGCTATTCGCCTTCTTCGTGGTTCCCGCGATAGCGTTCGCTGTCTGGTCGTATGAGCGATTGCGAAGCGACGATCTGCAAACGAAAGAAGTCCTCGTGCACGAGACATTGCGGGCGGTGACCGCAGCCAACGAATACGATCAGCTGTCCGCCGCGGCACGCCGCTTCGACACGCCGCTGTTTCTTTATTCAAACGGCTTTCTGATCCGGACCAGCGACAGTCTGCTCGATGCGCTCGCTCCGACGGGGCGTCCTCTACCGCCGGCGGTGCACGTCCGGCTCGCGAGCGCTGGTGAGCTGACGGCCGTATCTGAGGAAAGGCTCGGACCGACGAAGGTACTGTTTGGATACAGCACCGCGCTCGGGCCCGGCCAGGAGCGTTATGTACTCGCGGCGCCAGCGCGCAGCGATGATCTCGTTTTGGACAGACGCCGGCGCGACCTTGGAATGCTGGTGCTCTTTGCGACGGCCGCGGGCGCCCTCGCGGCACTCTGGCTGAGCGGCATCGCCGCCAAGCGTCTCGCGAGGGATCTCGAGCTCAGTAGAATCGAGGTCGCCCGCGCCGAGCGCGTGTTGGCGTGGGGTGAGATGGCGAGACAGGTCGCGCACGAGATCAAGAACCCGCTCACACCGATCAGACTGGGAGTGCAGCATCTCCGGCGGGCACGCAGCGATCCACGCGTCGATTACGACACGGTTCTCAACGAGAACGTCAGGCGAATTCTGGCGGAAATCGATCGATTGGACGAAATCGCGCGTTCGTTCAGCAGATACGGGAGCGCTCCCGCGGATTTGCCCCCAGCTGTTGCCGTCGACGTCGCGGCGGTCGTAAAGGACGTGGCCGCTCTCGAGCAAATGGGGGACAGGGTCGTGAAGTGGCAGGTGCGAAGTACCGACCGGCCGATCTGGGCAATGGCACAAAAGGACGAGATGAGGGATGTCCTGCTCAATGTGTTCGAGAACGCGCGTCTCGCCGGCGCGCGACGCGTCGATGTGGTTCTTCGCGAAGAAGACCGCCGAATCATGATCGAGACGGTGGACGACGGTGCGGGTATCCCCCCTGGTGTGTTGCCGCGCATCTTCGAGCCACATTTCTCCACGCGCACCACCGGAAGCGGACTTGGGCTCGCGGTGAGCAGGCGGCTCATCGAGGCATGGGGAGGGGAGATCGGAATCGCCAGCGAAGAAGGAAGGGGGACGAGGGTGCTGATCGTGCTCCAGAGGGCGGAAGCGTGACGCCGGCCAACCGCGGGGTCGTGACCCCACGCGCGACGAAGGTGCTGCCGCCGCACATCGCCGAGTGGCAGCTTCCGCCCGATTGGTCGTGGGGACCGGGTGGGATGATTGGGGATTATAGGCACTACCAAGAGGTGATCGATGCGCTCGGGCGATCGCTCTCCCTCGTCACTGCCCCGGACCCAGCCCATAGTGCTTGGTTGTTCGAGGAAGCTAGGCAACTCGGGCATCGGAGCCATCCGTCTATCCCGACGACTTACCATTACTGGACCGCGTATACCGATGTGCGGCGCGGCCCTGGGTACCTGCGCCGCTGGATCACCGGCGAAACCGTTCGGGCGCGACTTGCGCGGCTCGGACTGGCCGACATTCCGTACATCTTTCAGCTCCTACGCGGCGCCTGTTCGACGCTGGCGTATCTGCACGAAACGGGGATAGCCCATGGCGGACTCAACGGCGACGTACTGTGGACAACACCGACAGGCCGACTGTGGATGCTCGAATGGCAGTGGGCCGTACCGCGCGAGGCCATCCCGGAGGGGGTTCGGCCGGGCAATGGGCCCATCGAGATCCGCTCGCTCGAAACGGCGCGTCCGATGCGCGCCGAGCTTCTGCCGATGCCGCCCGAATGGAAGTCGAACGCATGGGTGCCGACCCCCGCCAGCGATCAGTGGCAGCTGGCGGCGATGTGCTTCACAGCTCTGACCGGAGAGACTCCGCCCGAGAGGGGCGTTCCTCCGATCAAGCTGGTCAGACCTGAGACTCCGGAAGCGCTGGCGTCGGCGCTCGATCGTGCGCTTTCCCACAACCCGGCTGACCGCTTCGCGTCTCTGGCGGTTCTGCTTCGGTCGGTCGAGCACGGAGACCCGGCGCGGACCGTGGTCATGGTGCGCGGCGAGCCAGACAAGGCGGTAAACGAATCGGCTGAAGCACGGATGCGGTGGGCTGTTGGGGACGACTATGAGATTCTATCAAAGCTTGGAAGTGGCGCGTTTGGCACCGTTTGGCGCGCCCGGGATTTGTCGCTCGAGCGGGAAGTCGCCTTGAAGGCGCTGCATCCCGCGATCGCGCGTGACGCCAAAGCGGTTCGCGCATTCTGGCGCGAGGCAAAGCTAGCGGCCCAGCTCGCGCATCCAGCGATCGTACCCATTTATGATTGGGATTCCAGTGGCGATCTCTCATGGTATACGATGGAGCTGGCGGAGGAGGGGAGCGTCGCCAGCCTCGTTCAGAGGTCAGGCCCGCGCCAGCTCGGCGAGATCGCTACCCAAGTCGAGCAGGTACTGGACGGGCTCATCGTTGCTCACGCGAACGGAATCCTGCACCGCGATCTGAAGCCCGAGAACATCCTGATCGACAGATACAATCGGTGGCGGATCACGGATTTCGGCATCGCGAACGTAACCGGTGAGGATGTTGCGGGCACCACCGGCACGCCCGCGTTCGCCGCGCCCGAGCAGCTTCTTGGTGAGCCACAGGGGCCGGCCGCGGATTACTTCGCGCTCGCCGCCATCGTGTACTTCGTCTTGACAGGTGACGCGCCTTTCGGCGATGGTGATGCGAAGGAGATTCTCGGCCGGCAGCTTGGCGAGCGCGCGGATCTGGGGGCCTTCGCGATGGTGATCTGCAACTGGTTCAAGAGGGCGTTTGCGCCGAATCCCGATGATCGATTCGAAGATGGAGCAGCGATGCAGCGCGGGTGGAAATCGGCAAGCGACAAAGTTCTGGCGCGGCAGCGCGGCTCGTGGTGGCGGAGAGTGGTATCGTAGGAAATCGGATCAGCGGCGCCGATGGAAGTCGAGCAACGGACCCCAGCTGGACCATCGAGCACCGGAATTGGGGTAAATCTTGTCCGCTTTCTTGTATTTCATTCCAAAGTCGTG
>CATPBN010000243.1 GCA_955652635.1 uncultured Gemmatimonadaceae bacterium | reverse complement strand
GCCCTTGTAGGGTTCGGGCGGGCGGATCTTCCGCACCTCGGCGGCCACCTGGCCGACGACTTCCTTGCTGGCGCCCTTGATGTTGATCCGGGTCGGCTCGGGGACGTCGATCGTGATGCCCTGCGGCACCGGGTAGCGGACGGGGTGCGAGAAGCCGACGTTGAGCACGAGCGCCTCGCCCTGACGGCTGGCGCGGTAACCCACGCCGACCAGCTCGAGCTGCTTCTCATAACCCTTGCTAACGCCCTCGATCATGTTCCACACGAGCGTCCGGGTCAGACCGTGCAGCGAGCGGTGCTCTTTCGACTCGCTCGGCCGTTCGACGACGACGGTGCCGTCCTTGACCGAGATGCGCATCGCCGGGTTCAGCACCCGCGTGAGCTCCGAGTTGCCGCTCTTGACCGAGACGGTGTGGTCGGCGAGCGTGACCGTCACGCCGCTCGGAATCTTGACCGGAAGCTTGCCAATCCTACTCATGGGGGGTCACCAAACGTAACACACGACCTCGCCACCGAGGCCCGCCTTGGTTGCTTTCTGACCGGACATGACGCCGTGCGAGGTCGACAGGATCACAATCCCGAGCCCGCCCAGCACGCGCGGGATCTCGGTCTTGCGGGCGTACACGCGCAGCCCGGGCTTGCTGATCCGGCGCAGCCCGGCGAGGGACTTGCCCCGCGGCGTCTTCGGCTTGAAGGTGATGTCGAGCTTCTGGCCCTGCTCGACCGCGGCCACGTCGTAATTCGCGATATAGCCCTCTTCTTTGAGAACTTTCGCGATCTCCACCCCGACGCGCGACGCGGGGATCGCCACCCGCGCGTGCCCGGCGGTGTTCGCGTTGCGGATCCTGGTCAGCATATCGGCGATGCTATCGGTGCTCATTGAAGCCTCTATCCCCTCCTCACCATGACGACTTCTTCACGCCCGGGACCTGCCCCTGCGATGAGAGACTACGGAAGCAGATACGGCAGATGCCGAACTTCCGCATGTACGCGCGCGGGCGTCCACACAGATTGCAGCGGTTGTGCTGCGACACGGCGTGCTTGTGGGGGCGTAGCCCGCGGTTGACGGTCGATTTCTTAGCCACTGAGTCCTAACCTCACTTCCTGAACGGGAACCCGAGTTCGGTCAAAAGGGCCCGCGCCTCCTCATCGGTGCGAGCCGTCGTCACGAACGTCACCTCGAGGCCCCGCAATTTGTCGATCTTGTCGTACTCGATCTCGGGAAAGATCAGCTGCTCGCGCAGTCCAAGCGTGAAGTTGCCGTGCCCGTCGAAGCCGGTCGGCGAGATGCCGCGGAAGTCGCGGATTCGTGGCAGCCCGACCGAGATCAGCTTGTCGACGAACTGGTACATGCGGGCGCCGCGCATCGTCACCTTGATTCCGATGGGCAGGCCGGCGCGCAGCTTGAAGTTCGCGATCGCCTTCCGCGACTTCAGCACCACCGGCTGCTGGCCGGTGATCTTCTTCAGATCGGCGGTGGCGGCGTCCAGCGCCTTGGGGTTCGAGATCGACTCGCCGATCCCAATGTTCGCCACCACCTTTACCAGACGCGGCACCTGCAGCGCGTTGGTGTAGGCGAAACGCTGGATCAACGCCGGGAGGATCTTGTCCTGGTAGCGCTTCTTCAGCCGGAGCTCCGTCCCAGCCGGGCTGGCGACGACGCTCGGACCCTTGGGGCCAGCGGCGGGCTTCACGCCTTTCGATTTGGCGGCGACGTTCATACCTTGTCCCTCACGCGCTCGTAGATCTCGCCGCAGTTCACGCAGACGATCGCCTTCTTACCGTTCGGCAGCACCGTCTTGCGAATGCGGGTGGGCTTGTCGCACTTGTTGCAGACGAGCATCACGTTCGAGTAGGAGAGCGGCGCCTCGAAGTCGACGATGCCGCCCTGGATCACCTTGGTGCCACCCTTCTCCTGGTTGGCCTTCCGGTGACGCTTCAGCACGTTGACGCCCTTGACCACGATCTTGCCCGACACGGGCACGGTGCGAACCACGACGCCGCGCTTGCCACGGTCCTTCCCGGACATGACTTGCACGGTGTCGTCGCGATGAATGTCGAGATGAAGCCTGCTCATGACCTTATAAAACCTCCGGCGCCAGGGAAACGATCTTCATGAAGTTCTTGTCGCGAAGCTCGCGCGCCACCGGCCCGAGATCCGGGTGCCGCGCGGGTTGTTCTGCGGGCCGAGAATCACGGCCGCGTTCTCGTCGAATCGGATGGTCGAGCCGTCCGTCCGGCGAAATTCTCGTGACGTCCGAACGACGACGGCTTTGACGACCTCGCTCTTCTTGACCTGGCCACCCGGCGTCGCCACCGTGACGGCCGCGGTGATGACGTCGCCGATGGCGGCGTACTTCCGGTAGTGGCCACCCATGACCCGGATCACCAGGATCTCACGCGCTCCCGTGTTGTCCGCCACCTTCAACCGCGACTCTTGCTGCACCATGACGACGGCTATTTCGCCTTCTCCACGATGGCCACGACCCGCCAGCGCTTGTCGTGCGACAGTGGCCGGGTCTCCATGATCCGGACCTGGTCGCCGACCTTGCACTGGTTCTGCTCGTCGTGCGCCTTGAACCTGGTCGATTGCCGAATGTGCTTCTTGTACTTGGAGTGCTCCTTGAGCGTTTGCACCCGGACGATCACCGTCTTATCCATCTTGTCGCTGATGACGGTGCCGGTCCGCGACTTGCGCATGGCACGATCCGTCGTTTCCTGTTCGTCGCTCATGCCTTCTCCTCACCAACGGCGGCGGCGCGACGGCGGCGCGGCT
>CATPBN010000242.1 GCA_955652635.1 uncultured Gemmatimonadaceae bacterium | reverse complement strand
TTCTTCTCGAGCGCGGCGAGCCCGACTATTTCATCGGCGCTTATACCCTCAACCTGATTGCAGTCGAGATCCTCCTCGCGGCGGGGTTTCTCGTCGTGTTCTTGGTAACGTGGCCCGATCCGCCCTGGGCTGCGATTCAATACGGCGGAGTCGCATTATCGATAGCGGGTGCCGTGCTTTGCTATCCCTTTGCAAAAACTACCTGGCTTGCTGTCGATCTAATCTTCCGGCCGCCAAAACGCGAGGACTTCATCACCCGCGTGAAATAGCGCTCGCTATTCACCCGCTGGATAGGTCCCGGACGGCGAAGGAAGCTGCGCGACATTGACGTCGATCGGGAGCCTGACCCCGTTGTGAGTCTCCACCACATCGATTACGCCTTGCCACACCTGCGCAAACGCGTGCCCGACGTCTGATGGGAGTTTGTCCTTGGAGAATCCGCCGCCGCCGGAAATCCAGAACGGCGGATCGGTCGAAATCCCAGCGCCTGAGAGGACCTGCTTCACATCGCTGTAAACCAAATTCGCGTTGAAGCTGTGCGCGTAATAGGCGGGTCGAAAGCGCCCATCCTCGAGCACGCGCTTAGTCCATGCGCGGTAGTAGTCCCGCATCGCCTGAGGAACGACGTCCATACGCTCGATGTCGAGAAAAATCACCGTCCCCTTGGCAAATCCCTCCGCCGCAGTCTTGGCGACAGCATCGTTCGCATCCGCGGTCCCGCGAGATGCGCTGAGGAACTGCGTCGAACAGCTCGTGTTGCGAGAGGCTCGCGGTGAAACCATTACGCGGACTGGAACGCGCTTGTTGACGTAGCTCACTATGCGCTTGCCGTTGCGTATTCTCACTTGGCGCAGGCGCTTGGTCACGAATCGCGTTACCGCGACTCTCGCTCCGGGAGTCCCGCCCCAGGTCTGCTGGCCAACGTAAATCACCGCCATCCCCCAACCCATGTTGGAGAGCGTATCACGCTTTCCTTCCCACGAGGAGTCGGTGTGGCAAGGCGCCGTCAGGTAATAGCCCACCCACTTGTATGGCGCGTCGGCCGTTTGCCAGGCGTGCATCGCAGCGTCGCCAGGATAGGCGAACGTGTCGAAGCCGAGGTGCGGGCCACCGGACAAGTTCTGGGCGATGTTGGCTGACGCGGTGGTGATCGCGTCGCTGATCGAGGGCGCGGTGAGGGCTGAGCGTACCGAGCCATTGGAGACGATCAGTCCCGCAGAGAGGAGCGCAAGGATCGATCGCCTTTCGATTTTCGGCATCGTGCTCCTCTGGTTCAGGGATGGGCGTGCGATCGCGTAACCCTCGCACAAAAACGGGCGTCTTTGGTCATACCCTCCCAAGTCAGATCGTTCCTATGACCTCCCGACTTGTCCGAGAAAGGTGACAATCACCTGTTTCCCGCTGAGCCTGATCACCTAAGCTGTTGTAATCCATGGGCTTAGGTATTTGGCACATGTGGTATTCGTAATGCCTCAATAGGCCGCAACCTCTTCAGTGGAGTCGCTAATGAACCTGCGACGCTTGATGGGTCTCTCTGGAGCCCTATCGTATTTGGCAGTACCGGTTGGTCTCGCCGCCCAGGTAGCCGGCGGCGTCGAGTTCTATGGAGCACTCGCCAATTCGGCGCCGGTAACGCGCACTCTCGGCGGTCTCGCGCTCAGCGTTGGTACTCCCTACGTCGGGATTCGGGGTAGCGGTGGGCTGGGCATCTCCTCCTTGTCGCCGCAAACCAGCTTCAGCCCGAATCCCTCGAGTCTGGTCTGGGCCACCGATGCAGACCTGCTCTTGGGTCCAGTCAACGCAGGCCTTGGTGAGGGTTTTATGCCCTACACCTTCGGTGGGATCGGGATGGAAAGCAGTGCACAGCCAACTGGCTTTACCGACGCAGTCCGTACGTGGAGTTACGGCGGTGGTCTTCAGTTGGCCCTGGGGCGTCTGCTGTCCGTCAACGGTGAAGCCCGTTCACGACACCTGGCGGCGCCGGCTTTTCCGGCGGACTCCCAATTTGTGCGTGGAATCGAATATCGGATTGGAATCGGATTCCATTTTGGCGGCGGTCGACAGCGGTCCTCTGTCTACTCCGGACGACGCGGTGCCGACATTCCGCCCGCCGCGTCCCGACCGTCACGACGGGGAGGCATTTACTGGCCGACCAGCACGAACTCTGCGAGCGGAGCCGCTCGCAGAGTGGTGCCGGCTGCCGAGCGGTACATTGGGGTTCCGTATCGCTATGGTGGCTCGTCCCCAGAGTCGGGCTTTGATTGCTCCGGCTTTGTTCAGTATGTGTACGGCCTGCAGGGCGTAGACCTGCCGCGGACCTCCCGGCAAATGGCAGGCGCCGGAATCCCCGTCGATCCGTCGACGCGCTCTCTAGTGGTCGGCGACCTCATGCTCTTTTCGCAGGGTGGACGGATAAGCCACGTCGCGATCTACGCTGGGAACGGTCGTTTCATTCACTCCTCCTCGAGTGGAAACGGGGTCCGGTATGACGATCTCGATACGCGCCGGGGTAGGTGGTTTGCGGATCACATGGTCGGGGCTAGACGGGTCGGTGGTGATAGTCGCATATTAGGGAGCGCGTTTGCGGGGGTTTCTTCGATCGCCTTTGACCGCTTCGACCCGCCTGACAGCGCGCCGCCTCCATCCAGATGATTACTCGCAAAGATCAGCCGGAGCCGTTTGACGATATAGAGAAGCCCCATCCACTCTCCGTGGAAGCGGCTGACGATGGCGCGGCTCCTCCATTGACCGTTCGCCTGAACGATCCGTGGAGCGATTTCCTTCGCACTGCAGATGAGCGCGCCAACCTGGACGCTTCGCAACGATCGGCTTCTGCCCTTCCCCTTCTGGATGACATGAAGGGCATCCTGCAGTGGGATTAGCTGGGCTCGGGCCTCCTGTGTCTCCTGCGGTGGCTGACGCGCACGACTGACGGCTTGTCGCCGTCGTGGAGAGTTGAATCGTCTTCAGCCGCGCGGATCCAACGAAGGACTAGCCCAACGGCATCATCGTCGGTCATTCGGTTCCGCGCACGGGCCGGGGTCAGCCCAAATACGCTGACCCAATGATGCGAGAAGATTCGCGCTGTCTTGTATCCCAGCTTGATCGAGACATCGAGGACCGAATAACCCGGATCCCGCAGATAACCAAACCCGCGTAGGACCTTGGCGGCGATGAGAAGACGCTTTGGTGAGCCAAGGTGCGCCGCATCCAGGTTTCGATACACGCTGACGATGGCGATTCCCTCCATCGCGAGGTCTAGCGCACTCGTGTACCGGTGTGGCTGCTGAAACAGGTTCTCGATCGTGACGAAAAGCTGTCGGGGAAGCATCCTGAGCGAGCCGTTGAGCTCCTCGATCACGCGATGCGTGAGCGAGTTTCCCTGGACCTGCTCGACCCGTTCCCGAAACCGCTCTGGCGCATCGTCAAAATGATGCAGGACCACGTCCTCGAGCCCAAGGCGTCCCAGCTGCGCAATCGCCTTGAATGCGGGTGCGTGGAGCGTGACATACGCGATGAGCGGTAGCGACGGATAGCGCTTCAGCAGTCCAGCGACTGCGCCGACATTCAGCGTCCCATCGGCTGAGGGATCGAGAACGACCACATTCACCGGTTTTCGCCGGATGAATGATTCGAGCTCTTGCCACGACGAGGCGACCAATAGATCGGGCTCGTCGATGAAAACGTGCCTGACGTGCGCCAGTAGGCGGGGTGGTAGGAACGCCGCAACGCTTGGGGCGATCGCGCTCATCATGCTACCAAACTGGCGGTGGAAGCTCGTCAGCGGGAGGGGCTAATGATAGAAAAAGCGCTGTTTTTGATAGAAAACAGACATTTTCTGATAAGAAAACGCCATTTCCGGATCGGCCGATACCCGTACGTTGGGCATGCAGGCCAACCCCGGCACTTTCCTCATCAGGAGTTTCCCATGATTCGCCGCAAACTACTTGTCGCCACCGCCATCATCGCTTCCGTCGTTCTCACCGCATGTTCGGACATGACGGCTCCGAAGCCGGCGTGCCCGATCGTCAACGGCTCGTCGGTCTGTCAATAAC
>CATPBN010000241.1 GCA_955652635.1 uncultured Gemmatimonadaceae bacterium | reverse complement strand
CTGCACCCCGTACAAAGCGTCCGCGGGAACTTCGAGAGCTCCAAGCGGATCCTTTTCGGTTCGTGTCTTTTCGCTCATGGTTGTTTCGTGTTAACGCCCGACGATGCGGGCGGTGCCATTCAGGAACGGATTCGACAACCGCTCCTCCGCGATCGTGGTCTCCATCCCGTGACCGGGATAAACTACCGTCTCGGGAGCGAGAGCAGAGATCTTCTCCAGAGAAGCTGCAAGTTGCGGTGGGTTCGAGAAAGGAAGATCGGTCCTGCCTATGGAGCCGGCAAAGAGGCAATCGCCCACGAGCGCGATGCCTCCGCCGTGAATGACGACGTGGCCCGGCGAATGTCCGGGCGCGTGCATGACCTCCAGCTCGATCTCGCCGAGCTTGAGCACCTGACCGTCCGCGAACTCGCGGTCTGGCGGGGGCGGCTCTTCAAACGGAATCCCGTAAACTTCGGCCTGCCGCGATGCGGCCTGATACAGTCGCCGGTCGAGCGGATGCAGATAAATGGGAACATCCCACCGCCGCTTGATCGAGGCGATACCCCCAACGTGATCCACGTGGGCGTGCGTGATCCAGATCGCTTCGAGCTTGGCCGCTGAGTTGTCGATCGCGTCCACGAGCTTGTCGCCTTCGCTGCCCGGATCGATTATCACCGCGCGATACGTGCGATCGTCGACCACCAGATATGAGTTCTCCTGAAACGCGCCGACGGTCAAGGTCTGGACGTTCACCTTGCGCAGATCGCCTCGCGACACATCAGGTGTAGCCTCCGGCGCTCACGTGCGAGCTCGCCAGCGCCTCACGCTCCGCGGTGGTCGTGCCCTCCCGCTGCATCTCCTTGAACCTGGTGATGTATTTGTCAGCCGCGATTGCCGCAGTGGTCGCGTCGCCCGAAGCTGTCGTCACCTGACGTGACAGCTGCGCGCGGAGATCACCAGCTACGAACAATCCCGGAATCGACGTCATCATCGCGCTGTCCGTCAGCACGTAGCCCATGATATCGTGATCGAAGTGTCCGGCGATCACGCCCGTATTCGGACGGAACCCAATGAACACGAACAACCCGGTCGCGTCGAGAAGCTTCCTCTCCCGCGTCACGAGGTTGTGGATCCTCAATCCCGTCATTCCGGTCTCTGGATCGCCTTCGACTTCTTCCGCCACCGTGTCCCAGATCACCTCGATCTTCGGATTGTCGAAGACGTGCTGCTGCAGGATCTTGGACGCACGGAATTCGTGGCGCCTGTGGATCAGGTACACTTTGCTCGCGTATCTGGTGAGGAAATCGCTCTCCTCCACCGCGGCATCGCCTCCTCCGACCACGGCGACAACCTGCTGCTTGAAGAAAGCCGCATCGCAGATCGCGCAGTACGACACTCCCTTCCCGGCGTATTCCAGCTCCCCGGGAATTCCGAGCTTGATCGGCGTTCCGCCAGCGGTCACGATCGCCGCCGGCGAGCGGAAAACGTCCCCCGTCTCGGTCTCGGTGTGGAAGTAGCCGTCGGGCATCTTCCTCACCGCCGTCACACTGGTAGTTTCAAAGAACTCGGCGCCGAACTGCTTCGCGTGCGCGGCAAATTTCTCCGCCAGCTCGTGACCGAGAATCCTTGGAAAGCCGATAACGTCGTCGAGGTATTCGGTGTTGAGCAGCTCCCCGCCCGGGAATCCGCGCTCGAGCACCGCCGTGCGCAGCATGGCGCGGCCAGTATACAGGGCGGCGGTCATTCCTGCCGGCCCCGCACCGACGATGACAACATCGTAGTCGCGAATTGTCGCCACAGGATTCATTTAAAGAGACGCACAACTGAGAGTGAGAAACACTTACTGCACTGTGAAATATAACCGCCGCCCCGAATGCATTCCCGACTCAGATGCGAACGTGACGTCCTCCGTCGACGATAATCGTCTCACCGGTGACGTAGTCAGCGCTCAAGAGATACAAGACCGCCTGCGCGACATCCTCAGGCGAGCCGATCCGGCCCAATGGCGTCGTCGAGATCAGCTTGTCCGCTTCTTCCTGCGTCGAGCCCTCCGGCAGCAGAACGGCCCCAGGAGCAATCGCGTTGACGCGGATCTTCGGCGCGAGCGCGTGCGCAAGCCCGCGCGTCATTTGCACTACGCCGGCCTTGGTGATTGCGTGCGGGATGTAACCGCGCCACGTCTCGAACGCGGCCAGGTCCGCAATGTTGACGATCGACCCGCCACGGTCACGCATCACGCGAGCCGCTGCCTGCCAAAGAAAGAAGGGCGCCCGAAGATTCAACGCGAACATCGCATCCCAATCTTCTACAAGAACTTCGCCGACCGGCGTCTTCAGCATCACGGCCGCTGAGTTGACGAGAACATCGAGCGCGCCAAACACCTTGACGGCGTGCTCGACGAGACGTGGGCCGGTGGCCGGATCCATGAGGTCGCCAGGCATCGTCCGCGCATCGCTTCCACCGCGAACGATCTCCTCAGCGGTTTGGCGCGCTCCCTTTTCCGAGCCGGCGTAGTGGACGCCGACGCGCATGCCGGCCTTGCCGAGGGCGAGCGCGATAACCCTTCCGACGCGCGTGCCCGCGCCCGTAACCAGGGCCGTGCGCCCTTTCAGCTCCACTTGAAGAACTCCATCACGCTCTCGGGAGGGGGGAAGATGTCAGTGCGGCAACCCGTTCGTCCTGCTTCTCCAGCCATTCCATCGGCACATTCATCATTCCGAGGCGCCGCGGTCCGTCCGCTGCGCCGTGCCAATCAGATCCGCCACTCGGCACCAGAGCGAAGAAATCGGTCAGCGCCTGCAGCCGTTTGATGTCCTCGCCTGAATGGCTCGGATGCCTGATCTCTATTCCGTCGAGCCCCACCGCCACGAGTGGCTCGAGACGCTCGCGGCGCCCGCCCTCAGATGGATGCGCCCAGACCGCGATCGCACCCGCTTCGTGCGCTATCCCGATTGCATCCTGGACCGAGAGTCGATCCTTGGGCACAAACGCGCTCCCGTTGTTGCCGAGGTATCTCGTGAATGCGTCCCGAAAGTCTGTCACTAGGCCGCGCGCAATCAACGCGCGCGCGACGTGTGGCCGACCGACCGCGCCGCCATTCGATTGCTGGAGTACTTCGTCGAGAGTGAGGGGAATGCCGAGCGCGTTGAGCTTCTCCACGATCCTTCCGGCTCTAATGTGACGCGATGCGCGGAGCTCCGCCAAACTCTTCTCGAGCGCGTCCAGATGTGAGAGGTGGAGCGCCAGGATGTGTATTTCCCGCTCCTCGTCGAACGCGCTCAGCTCCACGCCTGCTATGACGCGAATCCCAACGCCCTCGGCCGCCTGGCGCGCCGCGCGGACGCCGTCGATGGTGTCGTGATCGGTGAGCGCGAGCGCCGCCAGCCCGGAGCGCGCCGCAGCCTCTATTACTCGCTCGGGAGGGAGTGTGCCGTCAGAGGCGGTCGAGTGCGTATGCAGGTCGACGAACTTCGGCACGCCCGCCTCGGCGCTCACCGCTCGTAACCGGCCTCAGGCGACGTAAAGCTTGGCTGGGATTGCTCGAACAGCTCCTTCAGCTGAGCATCCGACAGCTCCGCGAACGCCTGCTCCCGCGAGCGTGTTCCCTGCGGCGAATACCGTGTCACGCGAACCTCGCGATCCTTTCCGCCACCACGCGAGAACAACAGAGCGTACTCGTCCTGCGTGTACTGGGTGATGTGCCCTGACGGATACACCTCCCACTTCTGTCCGCCAACTTCGAGCGAGCGCGCCGGCATTCTAGAGGTCGACCTCCTGATACACGCGCGACGGATCGAGAGTCTTGTGCGGAGCATTCGCGTGGGCGACCGCGAGCGTCTGCTCATCGTCCGCCTCCGTGAATTCGATGAACGCCCCTGGAAGGGATGATTCCTCGAAAACCCAGAACCGGCAGTTCGCGGCCGCGTAGTGGGAGCGAAGGACTTTCAATCGCTTGGTGTAATTCCCGCGCTCCGCCGAAGGAACCGTCGAGCGCTGAATGGTGAGAGCCTTGGGCATTTTTAGAGTCCGGTCTCCGGAAATGACTCGATGGTCTTCTTCAGGTAAGCCAGGAACTGGTCGGCAACGGCGCCGTCGATGACACGATGGTCGAACGAGATTGAAAAATAAGCGCAGGTGCGGATCGCAATCGTGTCCTCTCCGTCGGCGCCCGGGAGTACCTTGGGCCGCTTCTCGATCGCGCCTACGCCCAAGATCGCGACCTGCGGCTGGTTGATGATCGGCGTTCCCATCAGGGAACCAAACACTCCGGGGTTCGTGATGGTGAACGTTCCTTCCTGCACTTCCTCGGGCGAGAGTTTCTTGGCGCGGGCGCGCTCAGCGAGATCATTGAGCGCTCGGGTGATTCCCGAGAGCGAGAGATCGTCGGCGTGCTTGATGACGGGCACGATCAGGCCCCACTCGAGCGCTACCGCGATGCCGATGTTGATCTGCTTTCTATAGATGACGTTCGTCCCGGCAACTGACGAGTTGATCACCGGGAACTCCCGAAGCCCCTGGGTCACGCTTTTGATGATGAAAGGCATGTAGGTCAGCTTCTGCCCGGTCGCCGCCTCGAACTCGGCGCGCTTCTTCGCGCGAATGCGCGCGATGCGCGTGAAATCGATCTCTATGAACGATGTGACGTGGGCGGAGGTGTGGCGCGATGCGACCATGTGCTCGCTGATGAGAGAGCGCATCTTGGACATCGGCTCGACGACGTCTCCCGCCCACGGTTGGGGCAACGGAAGCGCGTGGGGGGGGCCGCCAGTCCAGCCGCCCGCTCCCACTCCCGGAGCGCGGGGCGTCGCAACGCCCGAATCGATGAAGCCGACGATGTCGCGCTTGGTGACGCGTCCGGCTACGCCCGTGCCCTGCATTGAAGCGATGTTCAGCCCATGCTCAGCGGCGATCTTGCGAACGAGGGGCGACGACTTGGTGCGTACACGATCCTCGAATGAATTCCCGTTCCCCGAGTGAGATACGGCGATTGCGGGCGCCGGCCGCTCTTGACGCGCTGGAGCCGACGCGGGCGTAGCTTCCCGTTGTGCAGGCGGCGACGCGGACGGCGACGCGGCCGGTGCCGAGACGGCCGCGCCTTTCTCGGTTTCGAGCCGCGCGACAACGGTCTGAACGGCAACCGTCTCGCCTTCCTTTACGAGGATCTCAGCGAGTACGCCGCCGGCCGGCGCGGGAATCTCCGCGTCGACCTTGTCGGTTGAGATCTCGAAGATCGGCTCGTCGCGCTTCACCTCGTCGCCCACTTTCTTCAGCCACTTGGAAAGTGTGCCCTCGGCGATCGACTCGCCCATCTGCGGCATGATGATGTCTACGCGTGCCACGGCTTCTCCCCCCTTCCTTCGCTTATTTGTCGGGCCGAGCCTGGTTCAAACGTATCAAGGCAACAACAGGAAGTGTGAGCGCTCCCAGAACGGCTCCAATACCAGCATACACCCACCAATTGCACGCCGGAAGTCCCTCGGCCGGCTTACACCCCTGAACACTTCCAACGACCTTGCCAATGAATACGGCAATCATCCCACCGCCGAAAAAACCGGCGACCGCAGTTATACATCCGACGCCGACGTTTCTCGCCATGACCCCGCCGCGATCGAGCTCCCTCGAGGCCCCCCCATCAATAGGCTGCAAGCTTCCGCAACCCCAGCACGATGTCGGACGTCTGCGGCAGCACGTAATCCTCGAGCGGCGGCGAGTAAGGCAGAGGCACGTCAGCCGCGGTGACGCGCAATACCGGCGCGTCCAGCCACTCGAACGCGTTCTCGTTGATCCGGGCTGTGATCTCACCGGCGACGCCGCCGGTCCGAGTGTCCTCGTGCACGATCAGCACCCGATTCGTTTTCTTGACCGTCGCGATTATTGCCTCGTCGTCCATGGGCAAAATCGTCCGCAGGTCGATCACTTCGACGGAGAGGCCGTCTTCCTTCTCGAGCTGTTCCGCCGCTTCGAGCGCTTTCCAGACGGTAGCCGCATAGGTGATGATGGAAACGTCCTTCCCTTCCCTCGCTATCCGCGCTTTCCCAATGGGCGTCAGATGGTCGCCGTCGGGCATCTGCTCCTTGATTCGGCGATAGAGATACTTGTGCTCGAAATAGAGAACACAATCCTCGTCACGAATCGCTGATTTGAGCAATCCCTTGGCGTCGCTTGCCGTCGCCGGATAGACGATCTTGAGACCTGGGGTGTGCAGGAACGCCGCTTCCGGATTCTGCGAATGAAACGGACCGCCCCTCACGTACCCGCCGCTCGGTCCGCGCACCACCATCGGGCACGGGAGCATCGAGCGATACCGCGCCGTCGCCACATAGTTCGTGAGCATGTCGTAGCCGGTCGAGATGAAATCGATGAACTGCATCTCGCACACCGGCCGCATCCCCATGTGCGCCGCCCCCGCCGCCGCGCCGATGATGGCGGCTTCGGAGATAGGCGTGTCGATCACGCGCTCCTCCCCGTACTTCGCCATCAAGCCTTCCGTCACTTTGAAAGCGCCTCCATATGCTCCGATGTCTTCGCCCAGACAAAACACATTCTCGTCGCGGTCCATCTCCTCGAACAACGCTTCACGAATTGCCTCGAGATAGGTGACTTCAGACATCGTGCGTCCCCCAGCTGGAGGGGCGCTCGTGCACATCCACCGCCGACTTGATTCCTTGGCGGAACCAGAGCGGAGCAATGGCCGGGGGATCTGCATATATCCCGACCAACGCATCGGTCGGATCGGGCATTGGCGACGCTTCCGCTTCGTCGGTCGCGCGATCGATCTCTTCCAGCACTCGCTTATCTGTCGCGGCGAGCTGCGATTGATCGAACCCCCCTCCCCCTCCCTCGCCCTCGCTCAGGAGCCGTTTGGCGTAGCGATCGATCGGATCGTTCTCGCTCGCCCACCGGTCGATCTCTCCAGGGGGCACATACGACTGGTTGTCGTGCTCGGCGTGCCCCTTCCGGCGGTACGTGATCAGCTCGACGAGCGTGACGCCTCCGCCAGCCCGCGCGCGATCGACGGCGCGCTTGGTCGCCTCGTAGGTCGCGATCACATCGTTTCCATCGGCCTGCTCGCCGGCAATCCCATATCCGATCGCCTTGTCGACGAGCTGCTTGGCGGCCGTCTGCTTCTTGAGCGGCGTCGAGTACGCGTACCCGTTGTTCTCCACGACGACCACGAGGGGGCAGCGCTGAACTGCGGCGAAGTTGATGCCCTCGTGAAATGCTCCCGTTGATGTGGCACCATCTCCGACGTAGACGAGACCAACTCTGTCCTGCTTTCTCATCTTGAAAGAGAGCGTGACGCCGGCCATCACCGGCACCATGTCGCCCAGATGCGAGATCTGGCCGATGAATCCACGCACCAGGTCGCCGTAATGGATATTGAGCTCTCGGCCACGAGTCGGTGAATCACCTTTCGCCATGTATTGCTTGATGATCTCATTGGGCTTGGCACCCTGGACAAGCATCGAGCCGAGGTTCCGGATGAGCGGCGAAAGCACGTCACCTTTAGATCGGTCGAGCGCATAGGCGCTGCCCTCCGCGTCGGCCTCCTGGCCGAGGGAGCGGAAAAGACCGCCGACTACCTTGGTCTGGCGATAGAGGTTGACCAGTCGCTCCTCGAGCGATCGCGTGAGCCGCATGTAGTAGTACAGCTCGAGCTTCTGTTCCCGCGACAGCGATCCGTCTCCAGCCGAGCGGAGCGAATCAGGTCGCGCGTTCGCGAGCCTGGATGCGGCGGTACTCGACCGCGCCATCCTAGTACGCCGCTTCGATGCGGTGGCGCGGGTCGCCCGCCTTGTGCAGCCCCACGAAGAATTTCTTGGCGTTCCGGTCGAGACGACTCTCGCCCGTCTGGTCGGTGGCGATCTCGACGAAGGTGTAGTGG
>CATPBN010000240.1 GCA_955652635.1 uncultured Gemmatimonadaceae bacterium | reverse complement strand
GCGCCTCGATCCGCCGGTCCGGGCGGAGTTGATTGGCAAGCACGTCGGACCGCTCTTTGTGAAGGCGCGCGTTAGGGCGTTGATCCTCGATTGGGATCACAACTGGGATCTACCGAGTTCGCCTCTCGCCGTTCTCGCCGACAGTGCGGCGCGCGAACATGTGAGTGCCGTCGCCTGGCACTGCTACGCCGGCGACGTGAGTGTGCAGGATAGCGTGCACGCGGCATATCCCGCTAAGGATGCGTATTTCACAGAGTGCTCCGGCGGCGGCTGGGCGCCGGTGTGGGCCGACAACCTCAAGTTTCTTGTGGGCAAGCTGATTATCGGCAGCACCCGAGGCTGGGCCAAGGGCGTGGCGCTCTGGAATCTCGCGCTCGACGAGAACGCGGGTCCACATCTCGGCGGTTGCGGCAATTGCCGTGGTGTGATCACGATCAACTCCGTCACCGGAGTCGTCACGCGCAACGTGGAGTATTACGCGCTCGCGCACGCCAGCCAGTTCGTGACGCCTGGCGCTCATCGCATCGCCTCGACCACGAATGTGGGCGAACTACAGAACGTCGCCTTCAAGAATGTCGACGACGGCTCGAAAGTCCTCATCGTTCTCAACACCGCGCCCGCGCAAGTCTCGTTCGCCGTGCACTTCGCCGGCAGGTCGATTCGCTACCAGTTGCCTGCCGGCGCCGTCGTGACTCTGCGCTGGAGTTAGAAATAAAAAACGAGGAGCCAGTTGTGGCTCCCCGTTTTTTGTTATCGCCCGCAGCCCGCCAGCCGGCTCGCTCAAAGGCCCCGGCCGGTGGTCTTCAGTTGCAGTTGAATTAGCCTACCATCTCCAGCGGCCGAGCCTGCTCCCCCGGCTCCGCCGGCACCAGCGCGATTCTCAGCACCTCGTTCAGGGTTTCCACTGGGTGGAATTCGAGCGTGTTGCGAACTTCTTCCGGCACGTCTTCAATATCCGCCTCATTTCCTTTCGGAATGATGATGATCTTGATGCCCGCGCGATGCGCGCCGAGGACTTTTTCCTTGAGACCGCCGATCGGCAACACCCGGCCGCGAAGAGTGATCTCTCCTGTCATCGCGACATCCTGCCTCACGGGGCGGTCAGCCATCTCCGACACCAATGCCGTCGCGATCGCGATACCGGCCGACGGTCCGTCCTTGGGAATGGCGCCAGCGGGCACGTGGATGTGTGCTTCGATCGCACCCAGCCTGTCGCGCGGAATCCCCAGCTTCGCGGCATTGTTGGTCGCGTAGGTGAACGCCGCACGGGCCGACTCCTTCATGACATCGCCCAGCTGTCCGGTCAGAATCAATGAGACCGCTCCTCCCGGCCCAACCGGCGCGGCGGTATCGCCATCACGATTGCCGTAAAAGCGGCGTATCGAGGCCTCGACGAACATGATGTCGCCGCCCATCGGCGTGTAGTACATGCCTGTGGCAATTCCGACTTCGCTTTCCGGTAGTGCATGCTCCGGATGAACGCGCGGTCTGCCAAGAAGATCCCGCACGGCCTCGGCATCCACGGCGTGTTTCACCTCTTCGCTCGCGGCGAGCTTCCGCGCGAGCTTCCGCCCGACCGCGCCGATCTGGCGCTCCAGTTGTCTCACTCCACTCTCACGAGTGTATTTCGAGATGATGGACATGATCGCGTCTTCGGTGAACGTGATGTCCTTGCCGCTCAACCCCGATTCCTCGAGCTGCCGCGGCAACAGATATCTCGTCGCGATCCCCGCTTTCTCCTTCTCCGTGTAGCCGGCGAAGTCGACGACTTCCATGCGGTCGAGCAACGGACCGGGAATGTTCTGGACGAAGTTCCCGGTCGCGATGAAGAGCACTTCGCTCAAATCGAATGGAATTCCCAGATAGTGATCGGTGAAGGTGTCGTTCTGCGCGGGATCGAGCACCTCGAGTAGCGCGCTCGAGGGATCACCCTGATACGAAGTGCCCAGCTTGTCCACCTCGTCGAGCAGGAAGACCGGGTTCTTGGTCCCGGCTTGTTTGAGTCCCTGGATGATTCTGCCCGGCATTGCGCCGACGTAAGTGCGCCGGTGACCGCGGATGTCGGCCTCGTCCCGGGCACCACCCAGCGCCACGCGCACGTACTGGCGCCCCAACGATCTCGCGATCGATTTGGCGATCGAGGTCTTACCGACGCCCGGCGGGCCGATGAAGAGCAGAATGGGTCCCCTCGCCATCGCGCGGGACTTCGCTTCGGACTTGTCGGTGATCAATCGGTCGGCTGAATCGCTCGTCACTAGCGACGGCGTCGCATCATCCTTTTCGGCCAGGAGTTTCGCCGCTGGAACTTCACCGGTCTTCTCGACTTCTTCCGCGAGCTGCTGCGCTCGGAGCTGCCTCACTGCGAGGAATTCGAGGACGCGATCCTTCACGTCTTTCAGTCCGTAGTGATCTTCCTCCAGCACCGTCTCGGCGCGTTTGAGCTCGAGCTGATCGTCCGATCTCTTGTTCCAAGGAAGCTCGGCGATCCATTCGAGATACGTCCGAATCACCTGCGCTTCCATCGACTCGCGGCCAGCTCGCTCCAGCCTGCCCAGTTCGCGCTCTACCTCTGCGCGAGCCTCTTTCGGGAGCTCGAGCTTGGCGAGCTTGTCCCGAAGCTCTGTGATCTCCTTGCTCGAATCGTCGTCACCCAGCTCCTTCTGAATCGCCTTGAGCTGCTCGCGGAGATACATCTCCCGCTGGCGCTCACCCAACTCTTCCTGGACCTGCGATTTGATGTCTTCCTGAGCTTCGAGCAGCCCTACCTGGCGCTGCACGTGTACGAGAACGCGGCGAAGCCGCTCCTCAACGCTGAGCGTCTCGAGAAGGCCCTGCTTTTCGGGGACGGGAAGGTCGATATAGCCCGCTACCAGGTCGGCAAAGCGACCCGGCTCAGTAACCGAGTCGAGAACCTGGTGGACGACTTCCTCTGGAAGTCCTCTGCGTTCACCGAGCTCAGCGGCTCGTTCGCGAGTCTCTTTCTGTAACGCGTTGAAAGCAGGATCGTTTTCAGCTTGAGGGTTCATTTCCTCTGCTGGAACGATCACTGCGCTGAGATATCCCTCGGCAGTCGAGTACTGCAAGGCGGTCGCGCGCTGCTCGCCCTGCAACAGCAGCTGAACGCCTCCCAACCCGCGCTGAATCTGTCCGATGCGCGCAATTACGCCCATCGAGTACAGGATATCTGCTGTCGGTTCCTCTGAGTTATCGCGCTGCGCAACCGCAAAAACGAGACGGTCGCCCTTGAGGGCTGCCTCAATGGCTCGAAGAGTTGAGGGTCTGCCAGCCGCAATCGGCTGGGTAAGGCCCGGAAAAATGACTGTGCCCCTCAATGGGAGAACAGGTAATGTTTGACGCTGTGCCATTGTCATTCCGTAGACAAGATTCTTATTTAGATACTACTCCACAACGGTCCCATACTGCATCTTTTGCTCTCCTGGTTTTACGCCAGCACGGCACGAATCGCAACAGTGGAACTGCTGAATTGACGCGCGCAAATGCCAATTAGTCCGTCCGACGAGCTTGGAACACATGTGGCTGCTGTTCTCTCTGCAAACTATGAGCTAGAGAACGAGATCGGTCGTGGCGGCATGGGTATCGTTTATTGCGCGCGCGACAAGCGGTTGAAGCGTGAGATTGCGGTCAAGGTATTGCCGCCCGAACTGAGCTTCCGCGCCGACATTCGCCAACGGTTCCTCCGTGAAGCGGAGACGGCGGCGCAGCTGAATCACCCCAACATCGTTCCGATCTACACGGTCGAAGAGCGCGATAATCTCGTGTACTTCGTGATGGCGTACATCAAGGGCGACAACCTGGGGCAGCGGCTGCAGCAGCACGGTCCCATGCCGCCGGTGGAAGTGCGACGGATTCTCCGCGAAGTCGCCGACGCGCTCGCGTACGCGCACCATCGCAACGTCATCCACCGCGACATCAAGCCTGACAACATCATCATCGACGAGGAGACTGGCCGCGCGATGGTGACAGACTTCGGCATCGCCCGCGCTCTGACCGACAGCGGGGATTCCAGGCTCACCGCGACGGGGATGGCGATCGGTACTCCGGCGTACATGTCGCCCGAGCAATCTGCCGGTGATCAAGCCATCGATGGACGCAGCGATCTCTACTCACTCGGCGTCGTCGGCTACCAGATGCTGTGCGGGCAGCCGCCATTTGTCGCCAGCAACACGCCTTCGATGCTGGTGAAGCACCTATCGGAGAGACCGATACCAGTCGACGAGCGCTGGCCCGACCTGCCGCCGGACCTTGCGCGTGCGGTGATGATATGTCTCGAGAAGGATCCGGCTGATCGCTTCCCTAGCGCGGCAGCGTTTGCTGCCGCGCTGGACGGCGGCGCGATGCCGACGCTGGCGACGCGGGCGCAGCCCGCCTCGTCCACAGCCGGGGCACGCGCCGAAACCCAGCGCCCCCTCGGCGACGTCCTCCGTGACCAGATCACCGGCACCATCCGTGATCGATACGGTCCGCCAAGCCAGGCCCCGTACACCCCGTCTCAGCCGACCCCTGAAGAGTTGAGCAAATGGAATGCGCCGATGGTCGTCTCATTCCGCCGCAAGCTGGCACCATACCTCGCGGTCAACGCCATCCTCGTGCCGATCTCGCTCTTCTCGAATCACGATTTCATCGCGCTCACCGTCATCTGGACAGTTGCGCTCGCGTTCAAGTACTCCAAGTTGTGGGCTGCCGGCTACGATTGGCGCGACGTCTTCCGTCAACCGCGCGATCGATTGATGTTCGACGTGGCCGCCGAAACGATCGACGATGCCCGGGCGCTCTTCGACGAGAAAAAGCGTGCGCAAGTTCGTGCTCGCGCCCGCTCGCGAGGCCAGGGGATGTTCTCTCCGATTTCGCCCCTTCCGTCAATGCAGCCCTTTCAGCCGTATCCGAGAATCAACGCTCCTTCCAGCGCGACGCCGCTCAGTCCCATTCCAGCGGGGGCCCCGGGTCCGTTCGCGGATTCGCGCTACGGTTCGGCGATACGCGAGGCGGAATCCGACCACCGCGAAATTCACAGGCAGCTCCTCAACATGCCGCCTGACGAGCGCGAGCAGATTCCGGAGGTCGCGACTTCTGCCGATGCTGTTTTCCGGAAAGTACAGCAGCTCGCGCTCTCGCTCTCGGACATGGATCGTGGCGCGGGACGCGAATCGCCCGAGGCCGTCGAGAAGGAGATCTCGACTCTGGAATCACAGGCAAATCCGCTCGACTACGGAGCGAGCGAGGGACGCGTCCGCCGACTGGCCCTGCTTCGCCGCCAGCGCCGGGCGCTTGCCGAGGTCGGCCGCAAGAAGCAGGAAGCGCAGGGAAAACTGGACAACTGTCGTCAGCTCCTCAGATCGATGCGCCTGGAGCTCGTGCGCTTCCGCACTGGGGGCCTCAACGCACAGCCCACCGGTCTCACGATGGTCACACAGCAGGCTCAGAGTGTTGTCAGGGATATGGGCTATCTCTCCGACGCCAACGCAGAACTGAACGCTCTCTGATCGCCGCGCGCTCCGCCACAATCGCGTTTCTGTCCGTCTCGCTCGGCTGCCAACACGAGCGGGAAGCGTCGTTGCAGACCGATGCTTCGATTCCCCAGGGCTTCGCAGCTTCGTCCGCCCGGACACGCGACGATTCGACGGTGCGACCTGTCGTTCATGTTCCGAGGCCGGACACGCTTCGCGGGCTTTACGTAAACCGCTGGGCCGCGCTGGGGCGGAAGCTCACCGACCTGATCGGCGTTGCTAAAAGGACCGAGGTAAACGCGCTCGTAATCGACGTGAAAGATGACCGCGGTTTCGTTCTCTATCCTTCCACCGTCCCGCTCGCGCGCGAGATAGGTGCCGATACCGCCGACGGCCACTCGCTATCGCGGCCGAGAATCCGCGCCATTCTCGATTCGATGGCGGCTCACGACATTTATCCGATCGCGCGGATCGTCGTCGCCAAGGATCCGCTCCTGGCGCAAAAGAAGCTCGACCTCGCGATCAAGAGAAAATCCGATCTGAAGCCGTGGCTCGACAAGAACGGGAATCCCTGGCTGGATCCGCATCAGCGCGCTGTGTGGCAGTACGCCGCGGATCTCGCGCTGGAGGCGTACGACCTCGGCTTCAGCGAAATGCAATTCGACTACGTGCGCTTCCCCGACGAGAAGCGACTCATCAACGAAACGGCTTATCCACTGGCCGAGGGCCGGACACGCGCACAGGTCATTCGCGACCAGCTGGGGTTCCTCCGCAAAACACTCAAGCCACGTGGAATTCCGGTCACCGCCGATGTGTTCGGACTGACAGCAACTGATACGACCGATATGGGTATCGGACAGAAGTGGGAGATGTTCGTCGATCAGGTGGATGTCGTTCTTCCCATGGTCTATCCCTCGCACTTTGCCCGCGGCACGTACAAGTACCGGAATCCGAACGCGCATCCGTACGCGACGATCGATCGTGTGTTGAAAGATGTGATTGCGAGGACGCGTTCAATCCCCAACGCCGCCCGCATCATCCCCTGGTACCAGGATTTCACTCTGGGCTCGCCGCACTACTACGCCGCGGAGGTTCGCGCCCAGAAAAAGGCCGGATACGACAACGGGTTCCAGAGCTGGATACTCTGGAACCCGAAGAGCAACTACACGATCGCGGCTCTAGAGCCGCGAAGGTGACTCGAGCTTAGCTGCTTCCCTTGCGGCGAGCTTCCATCCGATCTCTCATCTCTTTCAGATTGGCGTCGAACGCTTTCTGCTGATCGGCGGTGAGCACGGCCCGGATCTCAGCAGCCTGCTTCTCCTGCAGATCCATCATCTTGGTGCGGGTCGCTTCATCGGGCGGACCCCCGGTGGCCTGAGCCGCTTTGCGAAGCTCCAGTTGCTGCGGCAGGTACTTCTCGCGGATCGTCTTGATCTGCGCCTTCTGTGCGTCTGTCAAGGTGATGTCCTTGAGGAGCATTCCACCCATTCCGCCGCCACGGCGCATTTCGCCCTGACCCTGTGGCTCGGGCTGTCCCTGTGCCGCGGCGACCGATGTAAGGCCAGCGCAGAGGGCAAAAGCCAGCGAGGCGATGCGAATAACCTTCATCCTTCTCTCCTGGAGAATTTTGTGTTTGACGGCACCTCGCCGTCCCGCACCTAATACTCCGAAGATCCGAAAAAGGTTGAACGGGTCGTACGGATTTTCGGTGCGCGGCTGGCGTTTCCAATACTGAGGCCGGGAGCTGTCGGCCCATAAGCTGAAGCCGAGAGCTTCTATACTACTGGCGTTAAGATGCCGACAAATTGAAATCGCGCGACCCGTCGAGATCTGCGGAAGTCCGTCAACCCGCGACTTCACGGCTCTTTACGCCGATCGAAAAGCGTCGAGCTCTAACTTCAAGAGCAGCTCCCTGCTTCAGTATTGTGAATGCTCGTTGCAGCACCCAGATGGCCGGATCCGAATAACGTAACTTGTTGCCCCACAGAGAGTTATACAGTTGCCCCTAGCGCCCGCGTGAAAACGTGCTATTCTTCCGCGCTATCGGCGGCTCATGCGCCTGCCGCATTCGAAGGCCTGCCCCCCACATATCGAGCGCCGTTTGTGACCGCACCCGGGACCGCCGCCGAGTTATCCCCGACGATAACGACACCTGCTCCTGAGCCGCTCTCCTTTCCGGTGAGCTGGCTGCTCGAACACGCGTCGGCGCCGATCCGATATCGCGCAATGACCGAGGTCGCTCGACTGAGGGATCCAGGCCCTCGAGAAGTCGACTGGCTTCCGTACTCGCACCGGCCGGCAATCAGGCTTGCGGTCACTCAGACTCGAGATGGGATGTGGAATAACTCCATTCTCTCACTTCCCGGTCGGCACAGTGCGGATTTCGCCAACATCGGAACGATCCCGGCAGTTCGTCGACTCGTCGAGTGCGGCTGGACTCCGGACTCGCCCCCGCTGGTAACGGCGCGCCGACTACTGTTTCGACTCCTTGCTGAAGACAATGATCCGGCGTTCACGTTCGAGCTCGGAACAAAAACGCGGGATGATGATCTGGTCCGTCGGACCCGCGGCCTGTTCCGCGAGGCAGCCGCTGCCACGCTCGCACAGTGCGGATACGAAAACGATCCGAGGCTGCGTGGCGCGGCGAGGCGGATTCTCGAGAGAACTGTCGCCTATCTCACTTCACCTCTGGGCGAAAAGCCGTGGATGCGTGTCGGCAACACGCACGTTCTCGCGCCGGAATCGGCGCCGCCTTCGATCTACACGCTCACAATGCTCGCGCACATGCCGATCTTCCGGCACGAGCACTTCACGGCGGTGGAGCGGATATACGACTGGATTACTCAGCCCCTCCCGCGGCAGGAAGTTCTTCAGCTGTACGGCAAGAAAATGGTGCCCCAGCCGCACCTCATCATGGGCGACGTTTTGCCGCACCGAAACGCCGTTGAGGCCGACGTCCCTTTCGCTCTTACCTGGCTCGAGACAATGGCTCGGCTCAACTTCCTGCGTCGCAATGAAGGATGGATGAGGTTGTACGAGCGGTTCGTCGACGACCGCGATCGCTCGGGAGTCTGGCACCCGCACAAAGGGTTGGAGCGGCCAACAACCACACACCCCTGGGCGTGGTCTACCTTTCCCCTCGATGACGGGACTGGTCCTGAGTCGAAGTGGACCGACGTAACATTTCGCATCGGTCTCATCGGAAAGCTTCTCGGCAGGGAAATTGAATTGATTTGATCCGATGATCAGATCACATCGCCGGGAGAATCTCAGTCCTGGCGAAATGTTTCCCGCCGGCGATCCGGCTTATCGCGTGAGCTTTCCGCGACTGCGCTCCGGTTTGAAAGTGAGAGTGATCGAGCGCGGCGATGTGGAGTCCGCTCCGGTCGTGCTCGTTCACGGATGGGGCTGTTCGGTTTATGTATTCCGGCGCAATATCCACGCTCTCGCCGACGGCGGGTTCCGGGTGATCGCCGTCGACCTCAAGGGACACGGGTTGTCGGACAAGCCGATTGCGCCCAACGAGTACACGATAGACTCGCTCGTCGAGCATTTTCGGGATATTCTCGACGCGCTCGAGCTCGAGCGACCCGCCTTGGCGGGCCATTCGCTTGGCGGCTCGCTGATCTACCATTTCGCGTCGCGATATCCGGAGCGCGCACGTTGTCTCGGCCTGCTGTCACCCGTGGGCTTGAACGGCGTGCCGCTGATGTGGCTCTATCGGGGTCTCACGCCAAAGGTTCTCACTCCAATCCTCAGACTGATCAAGCCGCGGCTGATCGTGAAGCTCGCGCTGAGGCGAGTTTATGGACGGCGTGCGCGTTTTACCGAGCGTGACGTCGAGGAATTTCTTGCGCCGTCGCAGTTTCCCGAATACGCGCTGGCGATGCGCGAGCTGCTTCACAACTACGATTGGACGGCCGCTAAGAATCGGCGATTGCCTACGATAGATCTACCGGCCGTTGGAGTGTGGGGATCGCTCGACCACATGATGCCCGATGATGGCATGGGCGTCTACGTCCGGCTTCTGCCACGAATCGTACTGAGGGTTATTCCCAACGCAGGTCACATCATCGCCGAGGAGACGCCTGAGGAGGTCAACACCGCTCTGTTGGCGCTTCTCAATGCCCACGCTCGCCCCGGCGCTCGGACGGAGCCTGCGACCAGCGTATATTACAGTAGATGATTGAAGAGAAAATCGACGCGGGGCTCTCCTTTGCCGAGCTCGACCTCGCGCCCGAAGTGCTGCAGGCCGTGCGCGACGCCGGTTATACGCACCCTACCCCGATCCAGCAGCAGGCGATTCCTTTGGCGCTTGCGGGACGAGACCTGATTGGTCTGGCTCAGACAGGAACGGGAAAGACCGCGGGTTTCACGCTTCCCATAGTTCACAACCTGATCAGCGCCCCGATCACCGACGAGAAGGGTGAGCCCGCTCACCGCGTTCGAGTGCTCATTCTCACGCCGACGCGCGAGCTCGCCGCGCAGGTTGAGGAGAGCTTTCGGAAATACGGCAAATACACCCAGCTCCGTGTGGTTCCCATTTTCGGCGGAGTCGGCATCGAGCCGCAATCGAAGGCGCTTCGCCGCGGAGTGGATGTGGTTGTTGCGACACCGGGACGACTCCTGGATCATATGGAGCGCCAGAACGTCTCATTCAATGACCTCGAAGTCCTGGTCCTCGATGAAGCAGACCGCATGCTCGACATGGGATTCGCTCCGCAGCTCAATCGGATCGTGAGCGAGATCCCGCCCTACCGGCAGACTCTGCTCTTCAGCGCGACGATGCCGCCCGAGGTCGAGGCCCTGGCGCGAACGTATCTGCGCAAGCCGGTCGTTGTGCAGATCGGGCGTCGCTCCGAGGCAGTGAGCACCGTCACGCACGCCGTCTACCCGGTTCCGCGGGAGCGAAAGACCAAGCTGCTGGTCGAGCTCCTGAAGGAAGCGCAGATGGACTCCGTTCTCATCTTCACTCGCACCAAGCACGGCGCCGATCGTGTGGTTAATCATCTCGAAGACGCCGGGATCTCCGCTACCGCGATGCACGCTGACAAATCGCAGGGCGAGCGCACTCGGGCGTTGGAGGATTTCAAGTCCGGAAAAATCCGGGTGCTCGTTGCTACCGATATCGCGCAGCGCGGACTCGACGTGTCCGGTATCAGCCATGTCATCAACTACGATGTCCCGCAGCAGCCCGAAGATTACGTGCACCGCATCGGTCGCACCGGACGCGCCGCCGCGACCGGCGATGCGTACACGTTCATGTCCACCGACGAGATCGCGATGGTGCGCACCATCGAGCGCATGATCGGACAGCAGATACCGCGCATTTCCGTTCCTGGCTACGATTTCGGCACCACGGCAGACAACGGCTCGAACGAAGATACGGCGGAGCCCGTAACCGCAGCGATCAATGCCTCAATCGACTCAGTCGCGACACAAAGACGGTATCGGCGAACGAGTTCCGTCGCACGACGACGCTGAGATTAGCGGAGCCGTAACCCATGCCTGTTGCGGAGTAACTCATGCCCGAGCGAGTGGCGGAGAGACGGACATCGTGATCAGCGCCGACTTTTGCATCGCGCAGCCTTGCTCCTTCCGCGCTCACATAAATCGGCGCAGCGGCCGTGTCGATCTCTACCGTAATTTGCGCCCCCCGCGCTATCGCCATGTGTCGAGCGGTACTGAAGAGCGACTCGATCTCTATCACCGCACCACGCACTTGAATCCTGTCCGGAAATCTTCCGGCCCCGCGGAATGGCAATGGCCGAAAGTATGCTCAGGATACAAAGCGTGATGGTCAGCTCGATCAGAGTGAACGCGTGTCGCATCGATCCTTCCACCAGGTTACGGGTTCGACAGCATATGACTGACACACGGCACGCCAGCGCCCTGAATCATCCGGATGTATTCATTCCGTTCCCGCGAAAAATGAGAGGCTTCCTCGGCTCGAGCGTTGCTCTTTGCGCGCTCCTCGTTGCGTGTTCGCCACCGCCCGCAGCAAATCCACCCGCCCCGCCCCAGCCGAGTCCCATAGTGGGTCCATTTCAGATGGACGCGAGCCTGACGCCGGATCGGGTGCCCCCGTTTCAAGAGGGCCCTCTGATCGTTTGGGCCCCAGAGCCCGCGGGAGTGTCCCACGGGGAGAGGGTGCGGACATACGATCTCCAGCATCAGTCGACGACGGTGCGCTTCGACTGGGCGCGACACGCCGTCGTAGGGACAACGACGTTACAGATCGCCGGATTGCCGGGAGCGTCGCCGATCTCGCACGTTGCGATCGATGCGGTCGATATGACGATCAAGCGCGTGACGTCTGGCAGCAATTCGCTTAGACACGACTACGACGGACGCTCCCTCATCGTGCACCTGGCGAGCCCGCTTCGCGCCGGAGCCAGGACTTCGATCACCATCGTTTACGATGGAGCGAACCGCTCCAAAGGCGCCTACTTCAAGCCCAGGCACATCGTCTGGACACAGGGAGAAACTGAAGACACCCGCTATTGGGTTCCGACGTACGACTTCCCGAACGACAAGACAACGTGGGAGTTCTATCTCTGGAGCGCCAAGGGAGAGCGTGCGCTCTCGAACGGCCGTCTCGCCGGCTCGCGCACAGTCGGCGACAGCATCGAATGGCATTGGGTTCAAGACAAGCCGGCATCCACTTATCTCATGACAGCAGCCGTCGGCAACTACACGGTCCTGCAGGACAAACCGTGGCACAACGTGTCGATCGGGTATTGGACGTATCCTGACTCGATCGCTGCCGCGTGGCGAGGGTTCGGAAAGACTCCCGCTGCGGTCGACGTCTTCTCGCGCAAAACCGGAGTGGCTTACCCGTGGGCGAAGTACGATCAGGTAGTGATTCCGGAATTTCAGTTCGGCGGCATGGAGAATGTCACTGCCACGTCGCAGAACGACACGGAGATTCTGCTTCCTGCCTGGGGGCCGCCAGAGGAAAGCGCCGACGGTCTCATGGCGCACGAGCTCGGACATCAGTGGTACGGGGATCTTCTCACTACGCGCCGGTGGGGAGACGTTTGGCTCAACGAAGGATTCGCGACGTTCATGGAGCAGATCTTTCGCGAAGAGGACCAGGGAATGGACGAGGGGGCCTTCGATCGGCTCGGCTCGCACGAGCAGAGCATTCAAGCCGACCGTCGAGGGCGCCGCCCCATCGTGTACGACAAATGGGTCAACGAGCCATTCGAGCTATTCTTCAGCGGTCACATCTATCCAAAGGGCGCGACCGTTCTCCAAATGCTCAGGCACCAGCTGGGCGATGCGGCGTTCTGGAAAGCGATGAACCACTACACCACCGCGAACGCGTACGGCACCGTCATCACAGCTGATTTGGAGAAGGCGTTCGAGGAATCGACGGGCAGGGACTTCAAGCCATTCTTCGACCAATGGCTCTACGGCGCCGGCTTCCCGGTTTTTCAGGTTTCATCGCGCTACGATCGGACGACCAGAAAGCTGGTGATAAATGCGACGGAAGTTCAGCCTCGCGACAGTCTCACCGGCTTCTTCGATGTCGACTCTGATGTAGAGGTGCGCACCGACAGCGGAGTCGTTCGATTCGTGGTTCCGGTCAGAAACGGAAGCGGGGAAGTGACCGCGGATCTGAAATCGCCGCCGCGCTCGATTCGCTGGGATAAGGGAGACTGGATCCTCGACATCACGGATTTCCCGCGCTCCACCGCGATGATGCGGTACCAGCTCGTTTACGACGATGACGTCCTCGGCCGTATTGAAGCGGTGCATGTGCTGGCGCAACGACCCGCGGATCAGCTCGCGCTCGATGGGCTCGTTCGCTCGACGCGCAATGATCGTTTCTGGGCGGTACGCGCGCGTGCCGTCGATGCGATAGGCCTCTGGGCGAGCGATTCGACTCGCGCCACGATCGCACCGATGAAAGCCGTGAGGGAAGCGCTGATCAGAGCCACCTTCGACCCAGATGCGCGAGTCAGGGAGGAATCGGCAAAGGCCCTCGGAAGGCTACCGATCACCGGACCCGCCGCGCTCGACGTCGTGGTGCGCCTGAGAAATGTCGCTCGCCTCGACCGGTCACTCGTTGTTCGCGGCGCGGCTCTAGCGTCCGACATTCTCCTCGAGAAGGACTCGGCGCTTCCGCTAGCCAAGCAATTGATGGTGCCGGAGACGTGGCGGAATGTGATCCGTGTCCAGGCGATCGACGCGCTCAAGGCCATTGATACGCCGGAAGCCCGGCAGCTGGTCCAGCAGTACGCAGCGCCCTCGCAATAAATCGCACACACTACTCACATAGTATGAATATCAGCATCGAATACTGCGTTGTTTGAAACTACGAACCCCGGGCCGCCAGTCTGGCGGCCGAGATTCGCAACCGTTTTCCTGACGCCGAGCTGAAGATGATTCCGTCACGGGGCGGTCGGTTCGAAGTCCTGCGCGATGCAGCACCAGTGTACGAGAAATCGAAGACCGGCCGTCACGCGAAGCCGGGCGAAATAATCTCACTGCTCGAGCAGAAACCCTGAAATCATGCGAATAGGGGTTGTGTCCACGGGAGGTTGTGACGCTCTACTGGTATATCCCTTGGAGAGTAGGGTGCGGGCACGGTCGGTAAAACCCCCTAAAGGGTGTATCAATGGATCGTCCCTCCGGGAGGACAACATGCCCCAAAGAGGCAGTGTTAGAATAGGGTTAAGCTGTTGGGTTGGAATAACTTAGCGCCATTCGCATGTCTTGGCACCCCTCGTGCACCCCATAGGGCCATGATGCGTCGTTTCCCGTACCTGTTGAGATCCGGTTTCCTGCGCCTGGTGGCGCCGGCGATCTTCGGAGTCATCGTTTCGGCGAGCGTCTCGGAAGCGCAGCGTCCAGTACCCGTGAAGCCCAGAGAGAACACCACCCAGCAGCAGTCGAGTGGTGAGCAGATCGTTCCGCTGGCTTTCTATCCACCTGCCGGCATGTGCCGCGTCTGGATCAACCAGGTTCCGGCAGGCCAGCAGCCCGCACCAACGGACTGCGCATCGGCGGTGAGAAACCGGCCGGCGAACGGAAAGGTTCTGTTCGGCGACCAGCCGCCGAAGGGCAAGAAGACCAAGACAGAGAAGGGCAACTCCAGTCCAACGGACCAGCTCCTCGATCTCATTAATCGGAGAATTTCACGATGAAGGTATTGGCCATCATACTGGCGCTCGCCGGGTTCGCCTCGACGGCGTCCTTGAACGCTCAGAGCGTAGGCAACAGCCGTGTTACCGGTACGAGCCAGGGCGCAATCCTGAACGGATCATGGACAGTCGTAGGCCGCGATAGAATGGGCCAGATCTATGAGCGTCGCATACAGGACCGCAACGGCACTATCGTTGTTCAGCGCGCTCGCCGTGATTCGAACGGAAACCTGAGCATCATCAGCAGCCAAACGGTGAGCAACGGCAACATCAATCGCAACAACGGGTGTGCCTATAACCAGACGACGAACGGCGTCGGTGACATCGTCTTCGGCCGGGCGAATGCGAATACCTGCCAGGACGTCTATAGTCGCAACGATGGGGCTTGGTACCAGGTCGGTCAGGGCGCGAACAACAACTCGATCTACGAGCGCCGCACCGTTGACGCAAACGGCAATCTCGTGATCCAGCGCGGACGCCGTAATTCAAACGGCACGTTCACGATTCTCAGCACGCGCGTTGCGAGCACGAACGACAAGCAGTGGAAGAAGGCTCAAAAACAGCAGCAAAAGGACTGGAAGAAGGGTCAGAAAGAGCAGGACAAACAGAACCACGAGAATCACAGGTAGTCCAATAACACCGAGGATATTCTTATGAAGCTTATGATCATTGGCGTAACGCTCGCCGGATTCGCGGCCTTCACGCCCCTCAGCGCACAAAGGCCCAGCGGCAACCAGAGAGGCAGTCGTCAGACCTGCACGAACACGCAGAGGTCAGGCAGCGTCAGCGACATCATTATGGGTCGCCGCAGCGCCAGCACGGTAAGCTGCGTCGACAACCGCGCCAACAGCCGCGTCAGCAGCCGCGCGAACAGCCAGGTGAACGGTGGCGGCTGGTATCAGGTCGGCAACGACGGATACGGTGGGACGATCTACGAGCGTCAGACGCGTGACTCGTATGGCAACGTGATCATTCAGCGTGCGCGGCGCGACCAGTACGGAAATATGTCGATCATCAGCACGCAAAACATCGGTAACAACGGCACCTACAACAACGGTACCTACAACAATCGTCGCAACGGTGAAGGTGACCAGGGTGACGAGGGTGACGAGGACGACCAGGGAAACTATCAGAACGGTCGTGGCCACGACAACGGGAATCACTACGGCCAGTACAAGAACGGTAAGGGCCGCGGGAAGAACAAGAATCACGACGGCGGAGACTAAGTCTCGCGAAATAGCTTGTGACGGCCCCGGGGAATTTCTCCGGGGCCGTTTCGCATCCGGTGCGATCCATGCAGCTTCCATGGGCGAATGCAGCGAGCCGTAACCGATAGATATCTTCCGCCGGACCATTCGGCATTCGTCGCGGCCGAGCCTCCGACGGGACGGCTCATTGTCATCGCGCCCACTCGCGCGGCCTGCGAGACGATCGAGCTCGCACTCGGTCTCCGAATACCGACCATCCTGGAGAAGCAGCACGGCTCGGAGATCCGCGAGCTTGCAGCCGCCGGGAAGGGATTCGGAATCGTCGCGGGAACGGGGACCGGCAAGACGCTTTCCATCCGGCCGATCGCCGAGACGATACTGGGAACCGATGCGCTGAAAGTGGGCGTCGTGAACCGCGAGCGCGAAGCGACTCCGGAAACACCGAGTTGGAACGTAATCGTCGTGACGACCGGAATCGCGCGCCGCTGGTTTCAGGACGGAGATATTCTACCAACGGACACACTCGTGGTCGACGAGATTCATCAGACATCGGCGGAGCTCGAGCTTTGTCTCGCGCTCGGCAAGCGTGTCGGGTGCCGGTTCATCTGGCTCTCCGCCACCGTCGACCCAGCCTTTTACGCCCGCTACCTCAATGCCGCAACCGTAATCGAGAGCTCGGCGTTCGACCCGGCTAAGGCGGCCGACGTGAAGATCATGCGCAAGGACCCGCTGACTTTTCTCGACGATCGGTTTCTGCAACAGGTAGTGAAGGAACGCCGAGGTGTGGGCATGTTCCTGCCAACTCGCGCCGGAGTGGAGCAAGCTGCGGAGCTCGTGGGCGACCGGTTTCCGAGAATCAACAGCGCCTTCTACCACGGCGGCGAGCCGATACGGATCATTCGCCCATTCCTCGAAGGCGAAGAGAAGAAACCGTACTTCCTGGCGATGACGGCGGCTGGCCAGAGCGCTCTCAACGTCCAGGGGCTCGACACAGTGGTCATCGATGATACGCGCTTCAGCAACATCATCGAGCGTGGGAAGAACGTCCTCACCAAGCTGCATCTCGGCGCGAACGAGATTCTCCAGATGGCGGGTCGCGTGCACGGCCGCGTGGCAGGCGGCCGAGTTTTCATTCTTTCCGATCGCGACATCCAGTTCAGCGGTCTGAGGCCGACGGCGCCGGAGTTCCAACTTGCCGGCGATTCGGAACGAGTGGCGATGACGTGTGCCGATCTGGGCGTCGCGGCGGACCAGTTGGAGCTGCCGGTGCCGCTCGATCGCGTCGCCTATCGCAAAGCGGTGACACTGCTCGAGCAGCGCGGTATCATCGAGAATGGAAGGCTGTCCCGCTATGGCAAGGCGGTCGAAGCGATGCCGGTGGACCGGCCGTGGGCGGAGCTGCTTGTAAACGCGGATGACGAGCTCGTGGCTTATCTCGCGGTGATGAGCTCCATCGAGTCGCTCCACCGGATGACGCGCGAAGACCGCGATCTGTCGGGAGTGACAGTTGCGGGCAGCGATCATCTCACCGCTTACAATCTCTACGCGGAGGCATTCACGCACTGCGGCTATATCGGCGAGGTGTACGGTCTACCACGGCATCTCTTCGATGAGAGCATCGAGAAGTGGGCGGAACAGCGGGGAGTGCTGGTCAAGGCGATCGAAGACGCAGCGCTCGCCACGGCGAGCATCTATCGCAGCCTGGGCATGGAGCTTCCGGCGCGAATGGTAAATGCGCGAGATCACATCTACCGCAAATTCACCGAGCTGCTCGCGCAGTACATGCCGTTCGACCTCGTCATCGATGAGCAGACAGCCGACGGAACAGAGGCACGGGTCTCGAAGACGAGCGTATGCGGCAGCTGGGGCGCAATCGCGGGGGATCTTCGATACTTCGCCGATCGCTCCGGAACCCCACGGGCGGCGATCGAAGGAACCCAGATTCCGATGGAGCTGATTCGCCGCTACGCGACGCGTGGGAAGGCGGGGCTGGTGTACGATCCACGGCGGAAACACGGTCCGCTCGTGCTCAGGCGCACGCTCGATTACTTCGGCTTCGAGCTGGAGCGCGAGATCGAGACAGTCGAGGAATTTCCACCGGAGTTCGCGAGCGAAGCGCGACACTTGCTGGCGGAAGCGCTGGCTCGGGGCGAAGCGCGACATTTCGCTGTCAAGAAGAATCGCGACGTAATCGAGGAGATACGCGACGCGTACAAGCGGTCCGGAGGGGAGACGAAGCGCCTCGGTCTTCCCGAGCTTACCGCAACGTACGAAGAACAACTTGGACAGGTTCGCTCACTGGAGGAGTTCAAGTCGGCGCGGATGAACATCGACAGGGACCGCTTCGTTCCCCGCGATGTCCGCGATCGTCTCGAGCGACTGCCCGGGTACGTCGTGATCCGCGACCGCGATGTGGAAATCGATTACGACGTCGAGGAGCGCGATGGCAAACGCGTTGGCATAGCGCGGCTTCGCTTGCCTGAGAAGATCGCGCGGACGCTCACGGAGCAGGAAGTACCTGAGCTCGATCGGCCCGTGCGGTTCGTCGTGTTGCGCGGACAGCGCGGAGCGGTGCGCTCGGACAGTCTCGAAGATCTACAGGAGCGTCTCGCGCAGCCGTATTCGCCGGACGAAGTGGAAGAGTCGGCCGACGACCGCGCCATGTTGTCCAGCGCGGAGCGAGAGGTTCGGCAGATAGCGGGTGAATTCCGACGCCATAAGCTAGGCGGACGAAAGGGTGAACGGGGTCGTGGCGCATCACACGGACGATCGGATTTCAAAAGACGTCGTCGTGGACGCTAGGCAGCCCCGCTACTGGCGTCGAGTGTCCTTACTCGTATAATCCGCGCATGCCAGCACAATATTTCGAAACGCATTTCCGCGAGCACCAGAAACTCGTCGACGAGTGCATCGCTTCGCTCCAACCCGCATCGGATACGGTGACTGAAGCGCTGATCGCGTGCATAGGGAGAGGCGGCAAGATTCTCGCGTTTGGTAACGGCGGTAGTGCCACCCAGGCCAGCCACCTCGTCGAGGAGTTAATTGGCCGGTTCAAGGAAACGCGACGTCCTCTCCCCGCCATATCTCTGGTCGGGGACGCTGGCGTCATTACGTGCATTGCCAACGACTTCGGCTATGGTGCGCTCTTTGAGCGACAGGTACAGGGGCTCGCGGCTCGTGGCGACGTCGTGATTGGAATGACGACGAGCGGTAAATCCGAGAACGTGCTGCGCGGATTCAAGGCGGCGAAGGAGAAAAACGCGACCACGATTGCGTTGTGCGGCAAGAACGGACTGCACGGGGCAGACGTGGATCACGTCGTGGCGGTTCCGAGCGAAGTCGGAGCATGCATCCAGGAAGTGCACCTGATGCTGCTGCACGTATGGTGTACGGCGATCGATGCTGCGATTGCGGCTGGGTCTCTTTAAATGCAAATGAAAGACTGAACTGATGGCTACCAGCTGGGGGCCGATGGCGGGCCGGCTTCGGGCTGCGCGCTGGCTGTTCCTGCGCGCCCGACCATGCACAGTGAGGAAGAAAGGGATCCCGGCCGGCTCACAACCCCGTGGCGACAGATCGCGCGCACCAGACAGGACGCCCGTAGCCCACCGCCGACCGCCCCCGGCCGGCAGTCATAAGTTGCAGTTCCCTTAAACCAGACTCAATTTCGGATGCGAGAGCGCATCCTCTCGATATGATAGCCAACCTGTAACATCATCCGTCACGAGCTCCATCTCGGTCCCGAGCGGCAGCGTGAGATTTGGCATCTCGTGACCCGCCGGGAAATCCATCAGAATCGGAACATCGAGATCTGAGACGAGGTCGAGGAGGAAGTCCTCGAATTCGTCTTCCTCGGACCGATCCAGCGAGAGTTGACCAAACACGATTCCCCGGACGTGGCGCAACAGGCCGGCAGCGCGAAGATGCAACAGGCGCTCATCCGCGACGGACATCGGATCGTGTATCTCTTCGAGGAAGAGAATCGCATCGCGGGTTTCGATCTCATAAGGAGTGCCAATCGTCTGCTGAACGAGCGACAGGTTTCCCCCAGTCAGCCGCCCCACTGCTCTTCCCGGCCTCACCGCGCGGGCAATGCGGTGACCGAGCATGGTGTCGGGCCGAGGGGTTGTGAGCGCGGTCAGCAGCGACAACAACGTCGGGTCGCCCCCACCGGGCGCAAGATCGTCGACCGTCGGGCCGTGAAACACTCTCAATCCGGCGCGTCGCATCATCCACAGATGCAAAGCCGTGATGTCGGAGTAGCCGACGAATGCCTTCGGGTTGCGGCGAAAGAGATCGGCATCCAGGTAGGGAAGGATCCTCACCGCGCCGTAACCACCGGTGCAGCAGATCACGGCCTTGACCTCGGGATCTCTCCAGATGGCCATCAGATTCTCAGCTCGCTTCTTATCCTCGTTCTGGTGGAAACGACGGAATCGTTCGATCTCCGGCTCGAGGATCACCTTGTATCCAGCTTCTTCTATTACCTGGACGCCGCGGCGAAGCCAGCCTCCATTGGGAGCGTAGGACGGGCCCACAACGCCGATCGTATCTCCCTTCGAGAGCGGAGGCGGTCGTAGAAGAGATGGCGAAGCGGCCGGTGATATGAACGAGATCGACGGCGCACTTTCAATGGGGCCAATCGATTGCTCTGCGGGGTATGCTCCGAGTGACTCGGTCATCGTCGTTTCTCGAAGCGCATTATAGGCAGGTCACTGCTAGATTCAGAGGGTATGGCGGACACTGATACGTCTGTAAAGCTCGCGCCCGAAGCGGGCGGCAAACCTACTGGAAATATGCAGGCCAGCACTCCCGCGGGCACCTACTTTCGGAAGGGCTTCGGGCTGAAATCCGAAATCCAGTCCGAACTGGCCTCCGACTATACTGGCCAGCTCGTCGATATGCTCCAGGCCAGGGAGTATACACTGACGGCCGGTGACTTAACCATCCGTTTAGCAAAGGAATTCGGGTTCTGTTACGGAGTGGAGCGTGCAGTAGAGTACGCCTATCAGGCCAGAAAGAAGTTCCCTGATCGTACTATCTATCTCGCCGGGGAAATCATCCATAATCCGCACGTGAACTCGAAACTCCAGGCGATGGGGATCACCTTCCTCATGCCAAAAGATGGTCGCATCGATTTCAGTGGCGTCAAAGCGGAAGATGTGGTGATCCTTCCGGCGTTCGGTGTCACGATCACCGACTTCGAGATACTCCGGCAAATCGGCTGCGTCATGGTCGACACCACTTGCGGATCCGTGCTCAACGTATGGAAGCGCGTGGAGAGCTACGCTCGCGACGGATTCACGTCGCTCATTCACGGCAAGTACTACCACGAGGAAACGCGGGCGACCGCATCCCAGGCCGAGAAATATGAGCGCGGCAATTACTTCATCGTCCGCAATATGGAAGAAGCCAACCTGGTCTGCGATTTCATTGAAAGGCGTCTGAGCGGTGAGGCACTGATGGAGCGCTTCGCCCACGCTGCATCCCCCAAGTTCGACCCCGCGCGGGATCTCCGCCGGATTGGCGTGGCGAATCAGACTACAATGCTCGCCCGCGAGTCGCTCGCAATTGGAGAACTCGTCGGCCAGTCGATCGCGCGCGCACACGGGGCGGAATACGCAAAAGAGAATTTCCGGACCTTCGACACCATCTGCAGCGCCACGCAGGAGCGTCAGGACGCAGTCGTCGAGCTGCTCAAGGAGCCGCTCGATGTGATGGTTGTCATTGGCGGCTACAACTCCAGCAACACGCTTTCACTGGCGGCTCTCTGTGCGGAGAGTGTCCGAACCTTCCACGTCGAAGACGCCGACGACATCGATCCAGGGTCCGGCCGGATCCGCCACCGCCCACTCGGCTCGAAGGAAGAGGCTGAATCCCCGGATTGGTTGCCCGAAACGAGCCCCGTCCGCGTAGGGGTAACTGCGGGTGCCAGCACTCCCAACAACAAGATCGGCGAGGCGGTTGGCCGGATATTCGCTACTAGGGGAATCGACCCAAAAACGATCCGATAAAAACCCTTATTGGGTGTACCAGTATGGTGTCGGACATCGTCTTACTATTGGAGGGTTTGAGTCCTAGTTGTAGCTTCTTGCAACTGCTCGAAACTCCTGTTTTGGGGTAGAAATGGTTGCAGGGTACAGTGAACCCGTGGAGGTCGAATGGACGTGTATGGTTCGGATACCGCCCCTGACGAGGAGGCGGGTGGTACTGGTGGTACGGACACCACACCTGAAGTGGGGAGCTGGTTCCAGCGCGGCTCGAGCAATGAATCCGCGCTGAACGATCGGGGCATCGCAGTACCGGTCAACGCCATGCTCGATCGTGTCCGCGAAGCGGATGCGCTCACCTTCGAGGACGAGGATAGCGAAGCGTAAGACTTCTTTCGTCAGAGAAAAAAAGGCTACCCGCGCGGGTGGCCTTTTTTATTTTGTGCTCCTGTGCGGTCCATCGCGCCTGGTCGGCGAGGATGCCCTCGCCCGACTGACCGGCGATGATCTCGAAACGCACGAAAACAAGAACGCCGCATCGAGTCCAGAAGGCGGCGTTCTTGTTCGGCGGCCTATTCGCCCGCCGCGCGCCGGCGCTTGGTTCGCCGCGCTGCCGCGGTTTTCTTGCGACCAATTGGCACGACACCGACCTCGGCAGCCGGCTCGAGTTCAGCCGGAGCCGTGGGGACGGCGCGCGGCTGCTTGTAGACGAAGCGCTTGCCTTCGTAGTTGCGGAAAACCACTTCGTCGTCGTTCATCGATTCCAGGTACTCAGGGAGAAGCGGCACCTTGCCCCCGCCACCCGGGGAATCAATCACGAACTGCGGGACCGCGAGACCCGACGTCCAGCCGCGCAATGCCTGCATGATCTCGAGACCCTTCTGGACGGTAGTGCGGAAGTGCTCCCCGCCCGCCACCTGGTCCGCCATATATAGGTAGTAGGGCCGCACGCGGGCCTTCAGCAGCTCGTGCATCAGCTTCATCATCACCTTGGGGTCGTCGTTCACGCCTTTCAGCAGCACTGTCTGGCAGCCGAGCGATACGCCGGCTCTCGACAGGCGATCCAGCGCGGCGACGGCGGACGGCGTCAGCTCGCTCGGGTGATTGAAGTGCGTGTTCATGAAGATCGGGTGGTACTTCTGCACCATCTCACAGAATTCCGGCGTGATCCGCTCCGGCAGGTGCGATGTGATGCGGCTTCCAATCCTGATTATCTCGATGTGCGGGATCGCGCGAAGCTGCTGGAAGAGGTACTCCAGCCTCCGGTCGCTCAGCATCATCGGATCACCACCGCTCATGATCACATCGCGGATCTCCGTGTGCTCTCGGAGATACTGGAACGCGGATTCGTACTGATTGAGCGGGATCTTCTCCGGATCGCCGACCTTGCGACGCCGGGTGCAGAAACGGCAATACGTGGCGCAGACCGGGCTGACGAGAAAGAGAGCGCGATCGGGATACCGGTGCGTGATGTTCGGCACCGGCGAGTCGCCGTCCTCGTCGAGCGAATCGATGACGCCGTCCACCACGTCGAGCTCCTCGACCGTCGGGATGTATTGGTTCCACATCGGATCGCCCACTTCCTTGATCTGCTCGAGAGCTTCAGGAGTGATTCGCATCTGGAAGTTGTCGAATGCCGGCTTCAGCGCCTCGACGTCTATGACGTCGTGGCCGAACTTCTCAGCCAGCATTTCGAGACTCGAGATGCTCTGATCCTTGATGATCTGTTGCCAATCGCTCATGCGTACACCACTCCGGCCCCGTGAGGGGCGTTGTTGATTATCGAACTTCCTTTTCAACCCAGGCCGGATAGCCTTAGGGTTTTGACCCACCTTTCGGTGTAGTTGTCTCCGCGCTTGGCGAGCGCATGATCGCAGATGCGTCGAATCAAGTCGGAGTAGCCGAGAGTCGCGACTCCCGCCATGCGTGCCAGGCCGGCGGTCGGGGAGATGTCCGGATTGGCATTGACCTCCAGCAGCCACGGCCGGCCCGATTGGTCGATCCGGAAATCACACCGCCCGAATCCTTCTCCGCCGACGACGCTCCATGCCGTGCGGGCGATTCCCGCGATCTCGCTGGCGAGGTCTTCAGACAGATCGGCGGGACAATTCGGCTTGGCGCCCAGATCTTCGTCGCTCCCCGTCTCCCACTTGGAGCGATAGGAAACGATGTGCCACATGCCGCGCGGCATCTGACCGAAATCGATCTCGGCGATCGGCAGCACGTCGTCGCCAAGGATGCCAACGTTGACCTCGCGGCCGGGAATGAAGCGCTGAACCAGCACTTCGTCCCAGCCTTCGAACATCGCTTCGACTCTTGCCGTGAGGGCGCGCATGCTTCTCACCACCGAACGCTGCTCGATCCCGACGGACGCGTCTTCGGCGACCGGTTTGCAGATCGCGGGAAATCCGACGCTCGTGATCTCCTCGCCGCGGCGGACGTGGGACCATCGGGGCACAGGCAGCCCCGCGCGGTCCAAAACGCTGTTGACGAGATTCTTTCGCAGCGTGAGCGCTGTAGTCCAGCTTCCGCTTCCGGTGAACGGAACGCCGAGGAGCTCGAGCACCGAGATGACCATCGACTCGTAGACAGCTTCGCCGTCAATGCCCTCGCAGAGGTTGAAGACGAGGTCGAACTTCCCCCTTCGAACGCGCTCGACCCAGCGCCCATCGTTACTCACGGGCACGCGCACGACTTCGGGTGCCCACTCGAGCAAAGCGGTTTCCACCGCCTCGATTGAGTCGAGCAGCTGCACCTCCGGCGTCTTGCCGAGAGCAGAGAGCCCGTCGAACAGCAACGCTATTTTCATGGCGCGTTTCTCCTTTCTCCTGCGATACTCAATCAGCCCACCGCGAACGCTGGCTCGCTTTGAGCGGGGCTCGAAGGCGGGGCAGATCCCAGCTTCACTCCCTGTCTGGCAGCCGCGTACTTCAGGCAGCTCTGAATCAACTCGTCGTAACCGATCCCAGCAGCGCGAGCTGCTTTCGGCAGACACGAGTTGTCGGCAGGATCAGGCAGAATCCCCGGCAGCGGATTCACTTCGAGCACATTCGGCACGCCGGCATCGTCGAGTCGGACATCTATTCTCGCCCAGTCGCGGCAGCCGAGCACGCGGTACGCATCGAGTGTAACTCGCTCAATAGACGCCTGAAGCGCGGTCGTGATACGAGCGGGGCACTGAAAAATGTCGAGCGGATTCTCCGGACGATCCCAGACGAACTTCGCGTCGAAGCTGTAAATCGGGAGAGCGCCGTCGGGAAGCGTCTCGAAATTCATCGCGACGATCGGCATCACAGTCGCATCGTCGCCATTGCCGAGAACGGCACAGGTGAACTCTTTGCCAGAAAGATATTCCTCGACGAGGACCGGCTGATCGTAATTCTCGAGGAGAAGCTTCGTCTGGGCGCGGAGTTGGGAGCTATTCACACACAGATTGCGGTCGGTGATTCCTTTCGACGAGCCCTCGTGAAGCGGCTTGACGAATAGTGGAAGCGAAAGCCTCTCCGCGAACAGGCGGAGCTCCTCGACCTTCCGAACCACCGCGAACCTGGGCGTCGGGATTCCGTGAAAGGCAAGCGTTTCCTTTGCTCTCGCCTTGTCGAGACAGAGCGAGAGCGTAAAAGGATCGCTTCCTGAATAGGGGATTCCGTAAAATTCGCAGATCGCCGGTACGTGGGCCTCGCGGTTCACTCCGTAAAATCCTTCAGCGATGTTGAAGACGATGTTGGGCTTTGTCTGACGGAGTCTCTCGGGAAAGTCCTGGTTCGCTTCGAGGCGAACGACCTTTCCGAGCTTGGAGAGCGCTGATTCTACCGCGGCGATTGTGGTGGGGCAGTCCCACTCGGCGAACTCGTCGCGGGCAATTAGCTCGGCGACGGACAGGTCGGCGATTCTACTGGGAGGTTCTTCATCGGGGTGCGGAAGCTCCCCGTCTTCCTGACGGCCGCCCTCTGAAGCTGGGCTGGCGAGCTCTGTTGGCTCGGGTTTTTGATTGTAGGCGAGACCGATAAGAACCATCGACACCCTACGAGAACTCAGACGATCGAATCATGGAGACGAGTATATAAACGCCATCACTATGGCGCAATAATTATTCCGCGTTTCGGAAAAAAAAATTCTCGCAAGAGAAATTTTTTTTCCCACCTTTCGGGATTTTTCCGGAGCCGGTCGGATTTCTCTTTAACCGCCGGACTTTTCTCTCCGGGCGTAGTCAGACTTTGTGGTAGACGATTCGCGCCGCTTCGCGGCGATCGTCGGCCTGATAGATCTCGAAATCGGAAAAGAAGGCCGGGCTCTCCCGGGAGAGCATCTTGATGATCGCCACTGCGCAGCGGCGGATTTCGAGCTCCGCGCCTTCGCTCGCGCGGAGCTCCAGCATCGTCCTCCACGCTCTGGCGTTCCCGGTGACGACGATCTTCGTTTCGGTGGAATTGGGAAGGACTCCTCTCGCAGCCTCGCGGGACATT
>CATPBN010000239.1 GCA_955652635.1 uncultured Gemmatimonadaceae bacterium | reverse complement strand
TACCACCACCGCCGCCACCGCCGCCACCCTTGTCCTTGGCACCAAAGGTCTCTTCCTTACCGGCCATTCTGCTACCCTCCAGAGTTGTTTGTATCCAGGCGCGAGAAAAGCAATGCATGTGCCATATTAGAAACATGCAAGCTGCAAATTCACTGCGTAATTCGAGCCACAAAGAAAAACTTCTGTGTCAATGAAGCATTTCCGCACGTCGAAGCCACTGGAAGCTGGCGCGCGCGTGGCACTTGTCGCACCCGCAGGTCCGCTGCAAAAATCCGAAGAATTGCCACGCGCGGAAGACAACGCGCGCAGCCTCGGTTGGGAGCCGATCGTCGGAGCGCACGCGACGGAGCGCACGGGATATCTGGCCGGCCACGATCGCGATCGGTTGAACGACATCAATCGCGCGCTTCGCGATCCAAAAGTCGATGCGATCTGGGTTTTGCGCGGAGGTTACGGCATGATGCGCATACTTCCGGGCATCGACTACGACGCGCTGTCGCGGGCGCCGAAAGCGATCATCGGATACTCCGACGTCACCGCGCTCCACGCCGCAGTGCAAAGGAAATGCAGGCTCATCACCTATCATGGACCGACCGCGCGAGAAGTGCTCACCGATTTCTCGCGCGATTCTTTTCAGCGCGCAGTGATAAACCAGACTGATTCGTGCGGCACGGCGAGCGATGCGCGCGAGATCAACGTGGGGGCGGCGGAAGGCAGACTGGTGGGAGGAAATCTCGCCATCCTCGCCGCTTTGTGCGGAACTCCGTTCATGCCCGACTTCACCGACGGCATCCTCGTACTCGAGGACGTCAACGAGCCCGTCTATCGCATCGACAGGATGTTGCAGCAGCTCAAGCTCGCCGGCGTCCTCAACGGTTGTAAGGCGATTGCGTTCGGCAATTGCACGAGCTGTCCGGAAGACGCTGGTGGCGCCGAGGCGGGCGCCCGCCAATTCGACGAAGTCCTCGGCGAGCTCGCGCATTCGTTGGGCGTTGCTTGCCTGGCAGGAATTCCGGTGGGCCACATCGCCGACCAATGGACGATTCCTCTGGGGGCGACGGCGACGCTCGACACGGCGACGCGCACGCTCACCGTGACGTCGTACAAGTCCTGAGGCAGACCCAGATGGCGCACAAGACCGGCGAAGACCTGATCGAAGAAGCCAAACGCCAGATCGACGAGCTCACCCCGGAACAGGTGCGCGAGATGCAGGCGCGAGGCGAGCGCGTCGTGTACCTCGACGTCAGAGAGCCGAACGAATGGAATCTCGGACGATTGCCGCAGGCGGTTCATCTCCCGCGCGGAAATCTGGAGACCAAAGTTGAGGCCCTCATCGACCGGAATCAGAAGGTCGTGATCTATTGCGCTCGTGGAAATCGATCGGCGCTGGCGGCGCTGACGATGAAGCAGATGGGATACGAGAACGTCGCGTCGATGGCGCGCGGCTTTCAGGGTTGGGCCGACATCAGCGGTGACGTCGAAGGGTGACAGAGGTCAGCGCCGTAAGCCCGGAAGCGTTCGACATTCCGTGCGCGGGTGGCCTCTTCATCCGCGGCGAAGTATATCCCGCGGCATCTCCGCTCGGATCGGTAGTCATCTGTCACGGGTTCAAGGGATTCGCGCACTGGGCATTCTTTCCTTACCTCGCCCGATCGCTCGCCGAGAGCGGGTTGACGGCGATCACGTTCGACTTCTCAGGGAGCGGAATCGGACGCGACCGGGAAACGTTCACGGAGCCGGATGCGTTTGCCGGCAACACGTTCTCGAAGGAGCTGGAGGACATCGCGAATGTCGTCGACTATGCGCGGCGCATGAAATTCATAAAGGGCAAATTCGGCCTCTTCGGCCATTCACGTGGCGGCGCGATGGCGATTCTTTACACTGCCACGCCGGACGCAGAGGTAAAATCTCTCGTGACGTGGGCGGCGATCGGGCACACGAACTGGTGGACTCCTGAAGAGGCGATCATCTGGCGCAGGCGTGGTTATGCGGAAGTGACGAATTCGCGCACTGGACAGGTTATGCGACTGGGAACTGAGCTGCTCGACGACGTGGAGCTTCATGCGAATACGACGCTGAACGTCGCCGCGGCAGCCGCAAAGATCAAAATGCCCTGGCTCATAGTGCATGGCACGACCGATGAGACCGTACCGAGCACGGACGGCGAGCGTCTCCACGAGCTCTCGCTGCGAGTGAGCACGCTTCGTCTCATCGAAGGCGCCAACCACGGGTTCGATGCGAAGCATCCGCTGAACGAGGTGCCATCGATTCTGGAAAGGGTCGTGCAGGAAACCGTGATGTTCTTCGTACGAAACACGACACAGTGATGTAGTGAGCAAAGGTGGGGGCAGCGTGAGTGACGAGATGACGACACTCTTCGAGCACCCGGAAATCGTGAGGCTGCGGTCCGCGCTCGACGCGCACAAATCGGTGGGCGGCGGCAGGGAGGAAGGAGGTCGCCGAGCCGCGGTCGCTCTGATCTTCCGCGCCGGAGAAAGCGGAGCACCGGAGCTGCTCTTCATCAAGCGCGCCGACTATCCGGCAGATCCATGGAGCGGACAGGTCGCCTTTCCGGGCGGTAGAGAAGAAGCGGGCGATGCCAATCTCGCCGACACCGCGTTGAGGGAGACCCGCGAGGAGACGGGAATCGATCTCAGGAATGATGGGACCGTGATCGGCACGCTTGACGATCTCCGCCCGCAGACCATCGCGCTGCCGGCGATAATCGTGCGGCCCTATGTCGTGCTCCTCAATCGAGCGGATTCGTTGTTGCTGAGCGACGAGGTCGCGCTGGCGTTCTGGGTTCCGCTCGAGGAGCTCCGACAAGCTGACGCATGGCGCGACACGTCCGTATTCGCGCGCGGGATCCAACTGAATGCGCGCGCGTTCCATCACCAGGGCCACGTGATCTGGGGCATGACCGAGCGAATCCTCGCACAGCTGCTCGCCCTGCTCGATTGAGATCCTCGCGCGGTCGGTCGGCGGGGGATGTCCTCTTCGGCGACTACTCGCTTACGCTGCGAACCCGTCAGCCCACTCGCGGCTTGCGCTCGCTCGCGCGCACCCAGCCGGTTTCTTGCTACGCGAGACGTCGCCTGCGAGGACATCCCCCTCTGACGAACCGGCGCGACTTCGCGTCCTTCTCTCTCAGTGTCCTGCGGCCGTGT
>CATPBN010000238.1 GCA_955652635.1 uncultured Gemmatimonadaceae bacterium | reverse complement strand
CGCATCGCCCAGACGCTGGCGGGTATCTCGCTCGCTGAAGCCGACTTGCTGCGCAAAGCCGTTGGAAAGAAGGACGCCGAGCTGATTCGCGCCGAGCTGGGCAAGTTCGTGGAGAAGTCCGTCGCGCTCGGACACGACCGCCCGATCATCGAGGAGATCGCGAGCCAACTCGAGACGTTCGGCCGGTACGGCTTCGCCAAGTCCCACGCAGTGGCGTACTCGATCATCTCGTACCACACCGCGTGGCTCAAGACGCACTTCCCCGCCGATTTCATGGCGGCGCTGCTGTCGTCCCAGATCGGCGACACGGACAACGTCGTCAAGTACATCAACGAGGCGCGGCAGCTTCACGTGCCCGGCGCAAACGAGCCGGGTCTCGAGATCCTGCCGCCGGATGTCAACGAGTCTGGCTACAAGTTCACGGTGATCGGCGAGGCGAAGATTCGCTTCGGACTTGGCGGCATCCGCAATGTCGGACGCACAGCCATCGAATCGATCATCAGTGCCCGGAAGAAAGACGGGCCTTTCCGGTCGGTGTTCGACCTCTGCGAGAGAATCGATCTCCGCGTCTGCAACAAGCGGGTTTTGGAAGCCCTCGTTCATGCCGGAGCGATGGATTCGCTTGGAGGGCACCGGGCGCAGCTCGCGGCGGCGCTTGATCTCGCCATCCGCGAGGCTTCACTGAAGCAGGAAGACATGGTGACCGGACAGGTGTCGCTCTTCGGGGTGCCGGCCGGCGAGACCGCCAAGTCCGAAAGCTCGCACGCTCTTTCCAATATCGCGTCGTGGACCGAATCCGAGCGTCTGGCGAAGGAAAAGGAGATCCTCGGCTTCTACATCTCCGGACACCCCCTCGAGCGCTTCCGTACCGAGGCGGAGATATTCTCCACTCATACTGTGAGTGACCTGGGCAGGTGGCGCCCGGAGCCGATGACGCTCGCCGTCGTCGTCACGAATATCAAGCGACAGTTGAGCAAGAAATCCGGCTCCGAGTTCGCCCGATTGACCATTGAGGATTTCTCGGGGTCAGCGGAGGTTCTGATCTTTCCCGAGAAGTGGGCGATGCTCAACGATCTGATCCGGACGGACGTACCAATGTTGCTGAAGGGTGCGTACTCGCGCCGCGACGAAGGCGGCGACAACCCGGCGTTCATCGTGGAATCGGCCACTAAGCTGGCAGAAATGCGTACCAATGGGCAGGTGACGGTTGCAATCGACCTGGCAAAGGGGACATACTCGGGTGATGTAATGTCGGACGTGAGAGCCATAGCCGAGACCTATCCCGGGTCAGCGCCGCTCGAGTTTCGCTGGAGCGACGACACCGGGATTCAGGCGCGGCTCCGCTCCCGATCGCTGACGTTGGCCGCGGATGGCGCCGCGCTTAGCGCGCTTCGCAATATTCTGGGCGAGTCTTCCGTCAAGCTTCAACGCGGGGGCTGAGAAGTGGCATCAGCAACACAGCTTGAGTTCGAGAAGCCGATCGCCGAGCTGGAGCGGCAGATCGACGAGATCAAGAAGACCGCGGGCGACAGCCAGCTAAGCGTCGCCGAAGCTATCGAGCCCCTCGAGCGGAAGCTCTCCGACCTGCGTGAAGAGGTCTACAGGAATCTCACACCCTTCCAGAGAGTCCAGGTCGCGCGCAACCCCAAGCGGCCCTTCACCGCTGATTACATCCGTCTTGCGTTCACCGACTTCATCGAGCTTCACGGCGATCGAGCGTACCGTGACGACGCGGCAATCATCGGTGGCTGGGCGCGTCTCGACGACGACACGGTGATGGTGATCGGGCACCAGCGTGGGCGCGATACAAAGGAGCAACTACGTCGCAATTTTGGTATGCCCCACCCTGAAGGTTACCGCAAGGCGCTGCGCATGATGAAGCTCGCCGAGAAATTCCACGTTCCCGTTCTCACCTTCATCGACACGCAGGGAGCGTGGGCGGGGCTGGGCGCGGAGGAGCGCGGGCAGTCGGAAGCGATCGCGCGCAACCTTTACGAGATGAGTCAGCTCACGGTTCCGATCATCGCGACGGTCATCGGCGAAGGCGGATCGGGCGGCGCATTGGCGCTCGGTGTCGCCGACAGAGTTCTCATGATGGAGAATGCAGTCTACTCCGTCATTTCCGTCGAGGGCTGCGCCGCCATTCTTTGGAAAGATGCGAAGAGTCCCGAAATGCGCGAGAAAGCCGCGACGGCACTCAAGATCACCGCACCCGAGCTGCTCGAGCTCAAGGTGATCGACGAAGTCGTTCCCGAGCCGAGGGGGGGCGCGCACGCCGATCACGAGGCTGCCGCGAAATCCCTCCGGGAAGTGATCAACAAGCATCTGGAGGAGCTGCGCAAGATGCGGCCGGAGAAACTGGTGAGGCGACGCCGGCAGAAATTTCTCCGCCTTGGCGCGTGGACGGAGTAGGTCGTGGCGCATCTCGTCGAAGTCGCCTTCAAGGGCAACCGTAAGGAGTTCTTTCTCTGGGACTATCCCGATGCGCCGCCGCTCAACGCGGCCGTGATCGTGGACGTCGATCGCGGTGAGGATCTCGGATACATCCATGCGCTGGGAGAGCTCGCGGCGAAGCGGAACGGCGGATGCTCGCACGGATGCGGCACCTCACTTCCCGAACGCAAGGCATTGCGTCTCGCCTCCGAGAAGGATCGCGGATTATCGAAGGATCTCGACCGCCTCAACGAAGATGCCCGCCGCAAGGCGATGGAACGCGTTCGCGCCAACGGCCTGGGGATGAAGTTGTCCGACGCGGAGTGGCAGTGGGACAGGAAGAAGCTCACGCTCTATTTCACGGCCGACAAGCGCGTCGATTTCCGCAACCTCGTGCGCGATCTCGCGTCCCTCTTCCGCACGCGCATCGAGCTCAAGCAGATCGGGGTGCGCGATGAGGCCAAGCGATTGGATGGCATTGGCCGCTGCGGACGGCAGTACTGCTCGGCGTCGTGGCTCCCCGAGCTCCGACCCGTCAATCTCGGCGTTGCCAAGGATCAGCGGTTGTCACTCAATCCTTCGCAGATCTCCGGTGCGTGCGGGCGTCTCATGTGCTGCCTTCGTTACGAGCACGAGTTCTACGTCCAGAGTCGAAAGCGTTTCCCGAAGGAGGGTAAGCTTGTCGCGACCATGCTCGGTGAGGAAAAGGTCGTGAGCATCGACATCTTCCACGAGCGGATCATGCTTCGCGGCGTTGATGGGGACATGCGCTCGCTCACGCTCCCGGAGTTCAAGCAGGAGACCGAGCAATTGTCCGGGGAGAGAGCCGTCGTGGTCGCGGAGCCGGACGAGGAAGAGAGCGTCAGCGAGGCCATCCGCCCCGAGGAGATTTCACCGGAGCTGATGTACACGGCGGAACACCAGATTCTCACGCCGCGGACGGACACCGTTTCGGAGCCAGCGAAAACCAACGGCCGCGACAACGATGGTGGCAGCAAGCGGCGCCGGGGAAGACGAGGCGGCCGTCGCGGGCGGGGCGATGACAGCCAGTCGGGAAGTCAATAGTTGGCCAAGTACTACCTCACCTGCGCGATCGATTACGCAACCGCTGATCCGCACCAGGGTCACGCATTCGAGAAGATTGGCGCCGACGTCATAGCGCGATACCATCGCCTCCTCGGCGATGACGTCCATTTCCTGGTCGGCATGGACGAGCACGGTCAGAAGGTCGCCCAGACAGCCGCCGAGCGGAAAGTCTCGCCGCAGGAGCTGGTGGACGCCGTAGCAGAGAGCACAGAGGAGATCTGGGGCTTGCTCGGCATCTCGTACGATCAGTTTATCCGGACGACGGATCCCGCGCACAAGGCGGGCGTGAAAAGACTGATGGAGCAGATCTTCGAAAACTCGCCGGAGGATTTCTACGAGAAGTCGTACGCTGGGTGGTATTGTGTCGGCTGCGAGGCGTTCAAGCAGGACAATGAGATCGTCGACGGAAAGTGCATCCTGCATCCGACGCGGACCCTGGAGTGGATCGAAGAGAACAACTGGTTCTTCCGACTCAGTGCGTATGCGGACCAGCTCAAGAAGCTGGTCTCCAGCGAGGAGTTTCTCCAGCCGAAGTCGCGTCGCAACGAAGTCCTTTCGCTCCTCGATTCGGGTCTCGATGATGTATCGGTCAGCCGCAGGCGTTTCTCATGGGGTATTCCCTTCCCCCGCAAAGGAAGCGGAGGCGAGGACCAGACGATTTATGTCTGGTTCGATGCGCTAGCGAATTATCTCACGGCGACCGGATTCCCGAACCCCGATTTCGAGCAGCTGTGGCCCGCCGACCTCCACGTGATCGGCAAGGACATCACGCGCTTTCACGCCGTGATCTGGCCAGCGATGCTGATGGCCGCTGGTATCGCCGTTCCCAAGCGCATCTGGGTGCACGGATTCGTGCTCGTGGGTGGCAGTCGCGTGAGCAAGTCGACGGGTGGCAATCTCGATCTCCGCGATGCTATTGGGCGTTACGGAGCCGATGCGTTCCGTTACTTTCTGCTGCGCGAAGTCCCGTTCGATGGAGACGGCAATTTCTCCTGGGAGAGGTTCGAGGAGCGGTACAATGCCGATCTTGCGAACACCTTCGGAAACTTCGCGAGTCGCGTTATCTCAATGGTCGGGCGGTACTGTGGGGGAGTTGTGCCGAAGGGAGACCGCGGCGAGATCGACAAGGCGGACGAAGAAGATTTCGAGGCGTATCACGCGTCGATCGGACCGAATGGATTTCTTCTGCACGAAGCTCTGAGGGCGGTCTGGCTCACGGTGGCGAGAGGGAACGAGTACGTCGACCGTCAGGCTCCGTGGAAACTCGCAAAGGATCCGGCCAACCGCGCCGAGCTGGAGCGAACACTCGCAACGCTGGTGAGGCAGCTGACCCGACAGGCTGTCTATCTCTGGCCGTTCATGCCGGGAAAATCGGAGGAGCTGTGGAAGTCGCTCGGCGCGCCCGGATATCCCGGTGAGATGAGGTTCAAGGGATTGGGGCGCCTCGATCCCACTGGGTGGAAGGCGGAAAAAGGTCCGCCTTCCACCCAGTGGGAT
>CATPBN010000237.1 GCA_955652635.1 uncultured Gemmatimonadaceae bacterium | reverse complement strand
CTCGACCTGGAACCCGGTCTTTACAAGGTTCTGCGACAGGCCGAGAAGCAGGTGATCGTATCGATTCCGGTGATGAAGGACAACGGCGAAGTCGAGGTGTACGAGGGCTATCGGGTCCAGTACAACACTTCCCGCGGGCCCGCCAAGGGCGGCATAAGATTCGACTTGCAGGTGACGCTCGAGGAAGTGAAGGCGCTCGCCGCGTGGATGACGTGGAAGTGCGCGGTGGTGAACATTCCATTCGGCGGCGCGAAGGGCGGTGTCAGATGCGACCCGCTTGCCATGAGTGCGAGCGAATTGGAGAAACTCACCCGCCGCTACACCTCCGGAATCATCAACATGCTCGGCCCCGACTCCGACGTGCCAGCGCCGGACGTCAACACCAATGAGCGCGTGATGGCCTGGGTGATGGATACTTACTCGATGCACGTGGGCCATACGGTCACGGCGGTCGTGACTGGCAAACCGGTGGAGCTTGGCGGATCACTCGGGAGGCGGGAGGCAACTGGCAGGGGCTGCATGATCGTCACCAAGGAAGCCCTCAAGCATCTGGGGATGCCGGTCAAGGGAACCAGCGTCGCCATCCAGGGATTCGGTAACGTCGGGTCAGTCGCAGCGCAGCTGCTCGCCCGCGAAGGCTGTAGGATCGTCGCGATTGGCGATCGCTCCGCATCGCTCTACAACACGAGCGGCATCGATGTCGACGACGCGATTGCATACGTGAAGAAGCACCGGTCTCTCGAAGGTTACGACAAGGCCGATGCGATCTCGGGCACGGAGCTGCTGACGCTTGACGTCGACGTGCTGCTTCCCGCGGCGCTGGAAAACGTGATCACGACCAAGAACGCGGGGGATATCAAGGCGCGCATAATCTGTGAGGGCGCAAACGGACCCACGACCGCGGCAGCAGACTCCATACTGTATGAAGCCGGCATCTTCGTCATACCTGACATTCTTGCCAACGCCGGCGGCGTGACGGTCTCCTACTTCGAATGGGTCCAGGATCGCGGTGGATATTTCTGGGCGGAGGATCTCGTCAACGAGCGCCTCGAGACCATCATGAGGAATAGCTTCCAGGATGTGCTCGAGCTCTCTCGCCAGAAGCGCGTGAACATGCGCACCGCGTCGTACATGGTCTCGATCAGCAGAGTGGCCAGCGTTCACAGGCTCCGCGGCATCTACGCGTAGATGCGACTGGTCGTCGCGGTCGTGGGGAAGGCGCGCAATCCAGCCCTGCTCGAGGCTATCAAGGATTACGAGACACGAGCGGCGCGGTACTGGCCGCTCGACGTGCATGAGGTTCGCGAAGAGCGAGCGTCGGGCAATGCAATCGAGAAGGTCAAGGACAAGGAAGGTGCAAGACTCGCCGAGCGAATTCCTGACGGCGCGGAAACCATCGCCTGCGAGCAAGGCGGGCGCACCCTCGACTCCGCTCAGTTCGCGGAATTGTTGAAGCGCGCGCGCGAGAACGATCGCGAGCTCGCCTTTCTGATCGGCGGCGCCTTCGGTCTTACATCCGACGTCTCCTCCCGCGCGGCATTCAAGCTGGAGCTCGCCCCATGGACGCTGCCGCACGAGATAGCGCGCCTTGTCCTGGTCGAGCAGATCTATCGCGCCGGCACCATCTTGCGCGGCGAGCCGTATCACAAGTGACCACCACTGAATCGCGTCAGGTGATGTCCGAGCGCTCGGGATCGGAAGAAGCGGACTGGTTCGAGGCGTGGTTCGGTGAGGACTATCTCCGGATCTATCAGCACCGCGACGAGACGGAGGCCGAACACGTCATCGAACTCATTGCCCGGTTTCTGGAAGGACAGGATATCCACTCCGTTCTCGATCTTGGCTGCGGAGCGGGCCGGCACTCGAAAGCCTTGTGCGAGAGGTGGTGGACCGTGGGGCTCGATCTATCGGCGGCGCTGCTCAGGATTGCCCGGCGCGAGATTTCCGACGCACCGTACGTCAGAGCCGACATGCGGGAGTTGCCATTCGCCGAGGAGAGCTTCGATCTCGTAGTCAGCCTTTTTACGAGCTTTGGCTACTTCGAGGACGATCGCGAGAACGAGCGCGTGCTGGTATGCGTTTGCGACGCGCTCAAGCCTGGTGGAACTTTGGTCATCGACTTTCTGAATGCATCCCAGGTGCGGAACGGGCTCGTTCCCTACGATGAGCGTGTTGAGAATGGCATCACGATCGAACAGACGCGTGCGATCAGTCCCGACGACCGATTCGTCGAGAAGACGATTCGACTGCGGGAGCGCGGCAAGGAATACATCGAGCGGGTGCGGCTCCTGACACCCCGGGACCTGGAACGGATGCTCGACGTGGCGGGGTTCTCGGTCGTCGCTCGACTTGGTGACTACGCTGGGGCGGCGTGGTCCTCGGCTTCACCCCGGACGATTCTCTTTGCGAGTCGGAAGTGAGCACTCCACGGGTGTTGAGTGAGCCCCTTTCGCTTAATCCGCTCGCGGTGGCGGCAATGGCTGGCACCGCGCCGCCGGGTTGGTACGAGCCTTTGCCTCACGACGCGCAGTCATGGCGAGAGCGGCTTCAATCGATCCGATCGGAGTTCTCGGGTGATTGGCGGACGAAACTATCTCCCGCCTTCGCCGCCACCGGGAAAGCGAAGGAGCGGCTCGATGCAGTCGCGAGCGGGCAGGGCGTTGTGGTGACTACCGGCCAGCAGCCAGGCCTCTTCGGCGGACCGGTGTACACTCTCTCGAAAGCGCTGAGCGCACTTGCTTTCGCGGATTCACTGCAGGAGCTCACCGGCGTTCCCGTCGCGCCAGTATTCTGGGCAGCCACGGATGACACCGATTTCCGGGAGTCGAGCAGCACGATCGTGTCTGTTCACGGAGGGGCGCAGCTCCTGCGTTTCGATCACCCCGCACCACTCGGGCTCCCGATGTCGGCTATGCCGTTGGGCGATGTGTCCGCGCAGCTCGAAGCCGTCAAACGTGCGGCGGGCTCGGCGATAGATCCGACGCCGATCGAGCTTCTCGAGCGGTTCTACACCCCGGATGCCACGGTTGGTGAAGCTTACGTGTCATTTCTCCGCGAGTTGTTTGCGCCGCTCGGTATCGCAGTGATCGACGCGTCGCATCCCGCGACTCGTGCGGCTGCGAATCCCCTTGTTACCAAGGCCCTCGAACTCGGGAGCGAGGTTGCCGACGCTGTGACCGCACGCAACCACGAGATCGAGTCTGCTGGTTTTACACCCCAGGTGCAGGATGTCCCCGGATTGTCGCTGGTGTTCAGCTCCTCATCCGGCAGCCGCAAGCGAATACCCATCAAGGCAGCTGGGAAGCACGCGAGCTCGGATGACCTCGGGCCGAACGTATTGCTGAGACCGGTAGTCGAGCGCGCGATTCTTCCGACTGCGACTTACATCGGTGGCCCTGCCGAGATCGCGTACTTCGCGCAAATCGGGCCGATCGCCGGGGCCATTGGAGTTGCCCGTCCAGCAATTCTTCCTCGGTGGTCGTGCACGATCATCGAGCCCCACGTCGAGAGGATTCTCGAGAAGCTGTATCTGTTGCCCGAAGACTTTCGCGATCCGCACGAGGTCGAAGCGCGGATTGCGCGCGCCAAGTTGCCGAAGGCCGTCATCGAGGAGCTGAACGCGACGCGAGCAGCGCTCAATGAGCGCCTTGATGCTCTCAGCGAAGCGGCTGTCGAAGAACGCGCGCCTGTGAGTGGCGCGGTGACGGAAGGACTGCGGGCGAATCTGCTGCGACGCCTGGATCGTTTTGAGCGGAGGCTGATCGCGGCGGCTAAACGAGAGCACGCCGATATCATGCACGAGATCGCCACCGCTCGCGGATCACTGTACCCACTCGGCAAGCAACAGGAGCGGGGACTGAACTTTGTCCCGTTTCTCGCGCGATACGGCGCGATCCTCAGGCAGGAAATGCTCGCTGAAGCGCGAGAACACGCGCGCCGACTCACGCTCGGGAGAGCTTCGCCCATCCTCGAGCAACCCGTGTCCCTGCAGGGTCGCTCGTGAGCGGCGACCGCAAAACGGAGCCCAAGGATCGTGAGCTTCCTGAGTTTCTTTTGCCGGAGGCCGATGAGGTAACCGAGGCGGCCCCGCCGATCGAACGACGGGCGACCCCGCGAAGTACGGGCCAGGCGTTCGACAGATCGAAGGGCGCAGCGTTTCTGGTGGGTACTGGAATATTGTTGAGTCGCCTGGCCGGCTTGATTCGCCAGACGATGATGGCCCGCTATCTGGGTGCGGACATGGCAGCCGACGCGTTCAACGCTGCCTTCAGGATACCGAACATGCTGCAGAACCTGTTCGGAGAGGGAGTGCTGTCGGCTTCGTTCATTCCGGAATACGCGGGCCTGCTCGGGAAAGGCGACGAGGAGGAAGCGACGAAGCTGGCGGGCGCCGTTGCCGCGATGCTCGCTCTCGTCGCGGCGGTCATTGTACTTCTTGGAGTTCTGACGGCCCCGTGGCTCGTCGCAATCATCGCGAACGGATTCACCGGTGAAAAGCGCGACCTCACGGTCCGGTTGACGCGTGTACTCTTTCCAGGGGCTGGACTCCTCGTTTTTTCGGCGTGGTGCCTGGGCATCCTGAACAGCCACCGGCGCTTCTTCATGTCGTACACGGCGCCCGTGTTGTGGAATCTGGCAATGGTTGCCACCCTCGTGATTTTCCATAAAGGGCACACCCAAATTCAACTGGCGATCTATCTCGCCTACGGATCCGTGATAGGGAGCGCATTGCAGTTCGTTGTGCAGCTCCCGCAGGTAATGAAGTACGCGCGCGGAATCAGGCCACGCCTCACGGTGGCGGGCGCGAGCGTTCGCAACGTCTTCCGGAATTTCGTCCCGGCGTTCGTGGGCAGAGGCGTGGTGCAGCTCAGTGCTTACGTCGATGCCTGGCTGGCGAGTTATCTCGGCAATGGTGCGGTCTCGTCCTTCACGTACGCCCAGGCCATCTACGTTCTGCCGATAAGCCTCTTTGGAATGGCGATCTCCGCCGCGGAGCTGCCGGCGATGTCGCGGGCTGTGGGCACGACTGCAGAAATCGCCGCTTATCTGCGCGGGCGACTGAGCGATGGACTGGATCGTATCGCCTACTTCATCGTTCCAAGCGCCGTTGCATTGCTCGCGCTGGGAGATCTCATCGTGCATCTGTTATTTCAGAGCGGCAGGTTTCAGAGCGGCGAGACGATCTGGGTATGGCAGATACTCATCGGATCGACGGTCGGACTCCTCGCGTCGACGATGGGGCGGTTGTATTCGTCCACGTTCTACGCGATGCGCGATACCAGGACGCCGCTCCGTTACGCTGTCGTTCGCGTCGTTCTGACCACGCTGCTCGGGTACTTGTTCGCGCTGGTTCTGCCTGGAT
>CATPBN010000236.1 GCA_955652635.1 uncultured Gemmatimonadaceae bacterium | reverse complement strand
GTGTGGAAGCGCATGTCTCTAACATACAACCCGGGCGTAGGGTGTGTATAATCCTCAGCAATGCCCCTGACCCCGGCGCGGCCAGTAAGAAAGTCCATCAACCCTTTCCGGACGCTGCAGGTCCACCGGAACTTCCGACTTTTCTGGACCGGTCAGACGGTATCGCTGATCGGAACGTGGATGCAGCAGGTGGGGCAGGGCTGGCTCGCTCTCGAGCTGACCAACAGCGCCTTCATGGTCGGCCTGGTGAGCGCGGCCGGCAGCTTTCCGGTGCTACTCCTCTCGTTGTATGGCGGGGTGGTGGCCGATCGGCGCAGCAAGCTCCGCATCGTCGTCGTCTGTCAGGCATTGTTGCTGATCGAGGCAGTAGCACTCTGGTGGTTTACGTGGGCAGGCCGCATCAACATCGCGTGGCTCCTTGCGCTGACTACTCTCGGAGGCGTGATCTCGGCCTTCGAGATTCCGGCACGCCAGGCCATGATCGTGGAGCTCGTGTCGAAGGAGGACCTGGTCGACGCGATCGCGCTCAACTCGGGCGGTTTCAATCTGGCGCGAATTGTCGGCCCATCCATCGCGGCGATCATTCTGGCCAAGTTCGGTCTGGCTTGGTGCTTCGGCATCAACGCGCTTAGTTATTTCGCGGTGCTCAGCAGTCTCGCGCGGATCAAGCTTCCGCCGTGGACGCCGGTGCAATTCCTCGTCTCGCCAGCCGAGCAACTGAAGCAGGGATTGCGTTACATCCGGAGCTCGCGAGCCGTGTCGGGGCTGATGGGTGTAATCGCGGTGTATTCGATATTTGGATTCCAGTATCTGACGATGATGCCGGTCGTAGCGCGCGACGTGTTGCACACCGGAGCCAGTGGGTACGGCTTGTTGCTGACTTTCGTGGGCATCGGCGCCCTCACCGGCGCCCTCTCACTCGCCGGACTCGGTGTGCGCATTCGTCGAGGACGCCTGTTCAACGCCACGGCGTACGCGTTCGCTGGTCTGACGATTCTTTTTTCGCTGATGCGCACGGTACATCTCGCTGCGCTCGTGCTGCTCTTTCTTGGACTGACGATGCTCATCAACGGCGCGCTGGCGAACGGAATCCTTCAATCGGTTGTACCGGACGAGCTCCGCGGCCGCGTGATGGCCACTTACGTCTTCGTTTACGTCGGGTTCACGCCGATCGGCTCATTCATCGCAGGCGCGATGGCGCGTTTCGTGGGCGTGCAATGGGCGATTTTCACCGGCGGGCTGGTGATGCTCGCGTACTCGTTGTGGGCGTTCTGGAAGTACCCGGAGATTCGCGCTGTTTAACTGCACCCGTTCAGTTGCTTTTGACGTTACGCCTTCGTCCAAACCCTTATGGCGATCAGAACGAGGAATATCGCGAACGCCTTCTGCAGCTGAGGGCCGGACAGAGTTTGGGCGAGCCTCGCACCAGCCCACGCTCCGAAGAGGAGCCCGAGCGCGATCCAGAGCGACGCCGGGATGTTGAGATGACCGCGCCGGTAGTATTCCCACGCACCGAGCGCTCCAACCGGCAACAGCAAGGCGCCGAGTGACGTACCCGTCGCTGTTTGCGGCTGAAACTTCGCCAGAAGGATGAGCGCGGGGCCGATCACAATCCCGCCGCCTATTCCAAACAGTCCGGCGAGCACACCGGCCGCGAGTCCGATTGCAACGAAAAGGATCATGCCGGTATCCCTTTTTTCACCGCGTCCAGCACCTTGTCGGCAAAGACGTCGATCTCGTCGAGAGTCGTGTACACGTTGGGCGTGATGCGAATCCCCTTGAATTCGGGGTGCACGATCGGGGTGTTCACGATGTGGTGTTTATCGAGTAACCACGCACCCAGCTTCACGTTGTCGATTCCTTCGACCTGGAAGAGCGCGATCGCGCCCGACTGCCGGTTGTCGAGTGGGGTAAGAACAGAAACTCGCGAGCTCTCGGCGAGGAGCCGCTTCGCCCAACGATCACGCAGGTAGCGAAGACGCGCGACTTTCCGGTCGGCACCAATTCCACGATGAAAAGCGAGCGCGGCGGAAATCGCGTTGTGATTGGCGGCGGGGTGGGTGCCGATCTCCTCGTATTTCCGAACGTCGTTGTCCTGCGTGGCCGCCGCGGCCATCAGCGGCCAGAGATTCTTCTGCTTGTCCTTGCGCACGTATAGAAAGCCAGTGCCCACTGGCGCCAGCAGCCACTTGTGGAGACTGGTTCCGTAGTAGTCGCACTTGAGGTCATCGCGCTTGAACGGAAAGTGCGCGAAGGCGTGGGCTCCATCGACAAAGACCTCGATCCCGAGCGGACGCGCCATGTCGACGATCTGTCGCACCGGCATTATCTGGCCGGTGAGATTGGTGATGTGGGTGACTTCGATGACTTTGGTGCGCGGAGTGATCGCCGCGCGGAACTGCTCGACCAGGTAGCTGTCCGAGGGAGGCGGAACCTTGAATGAGACCTGTTTCAGGACAATTCCTTCCCGCCGCTCGCGCTGCTGCCACGACGTGATCATCCGGCCGTAATTTTGGTTCGTGACCACTACCTCGTCGCCGCGCTTTAGATCGAGTCCGAAGATCATTATCTCGTTCGCCTCGGAAGCGTTGCGGGTGATTGCCATCTCTTCCACGTCGCAACCGAACTCGCTGGCGAGGTCCCGGCGCACGCTTTCGACTCGCGGCTCCAGCACTCGCCACATGTGGTCCACCGGCAGCTCGTTGGAGAATCTCAGGTCCCTGATCATCGCCTCGAGCACGTGACTGGGCGTCGGGCTGCAGCCGCCGTTGTTGAGGTTGATCATGGTGCGATCCGAGTCGAACGCGCGCTGGATCTCCGCCCAGTACGTCTCGTCGTCCGCGACTGCCAGCGGAGACCGAGCGCCCGCGATCGCGTTGGCGCGGAAGAGAGATTTCATCGCGCGCTCGCGGAATACCGGCTGCGCCGCAAGACCGGCCACGGCCATGCTTGAGAGGAATTCGCGTCTGCTCGTCACCTTGCCTCCTGGTGCCACAAATGAAAAGGCGGCCGTCAGTGGATGACGACCGCTCAATAATATGACCCTGCTGTTCCGCGAGCGAGGCTCAGCGCCTGCTACGCCTGGCACTTTCTTTCACGCCCTGCCGTAGTGCTGTAGGTTGGGAGAGGGATCTGCGGGAAGCCGCCCGCTTCTCGGCATCAACGCTCTAGGAGGATTCTCGTGCCGCCGGAGTTCGTATTAACTGTTATCCTTGCCGTTGTGGCTATTGCAGGCATCATGGGCGTTCTTAGGATGTGGCTCAATCGGCCCAGCCGAGCAGCCATCCCGCATGCTGATTTGAGGGAAATCCGTGAAGGGCTCGCGCGTATGGAGCAGTCCATCGACGTGATCGCGGTTGAGGTGGAACGGCTCTCTGAGGGCCAGCGCTTCACGACCAAGCTACTCTCTGACCAGGGGCGAGGAGTTCCACACATCCCTCCCGCAATTCGGCAAGGCGGGACCACTTAATTGGCGCTAGACGTCGCGCCATCTGCCTGCTACTGATACTGGATGTAGAGCGGCTTCGGATTCAGCATCAGTACTTCGGGCGGTGTGAGGAGTGGATCGCCCTTTTTCGTGTCGTTGTGGTAGAACAGCTTGAACCCAGTGAACTGCACTGGCTCGGCCTCCACATACGCGCGATACGAATCGTACTTGAGCCACGGCTGACCCCACCCGTCCATGTCGATCACGACCTGTACGCGCGGATCGAGTTTGATCCCCTTCGAGTTGGTGAGCATGTTGCGCGTGAAGCGGTGAACGACCAGGATCTTGGGCGGAAGATTGTATTGCTTCACCAGACCCGACAGAAGATTGATGGCGTAGTTCACATCGGCCGAGCTCATTGTGCCGATCTTCCTTCCGGGCGGATCTCCGAACTTCATCGAAAACTCCGGATCGATGCCCAGCATCACGTCGGGACGTTGGAGGAACGGAACCAGTCGCGGGAGCTCTTCCTGCACGGTGCTTTTCCCAACCTGTACATCGAGAAAGAGGAGCGCGTGTTTCTTTTGCGCCCATGAGTAGACCAGGTTGACCAGACTGTCAGTCATGCGCATCCGGTACTTACCATCTTTGCCCGGATTTCCCTGCGCCACGACGGCGATCAGATGAAACGCGGGTAGCACCGGGTGGGATGGATCGGCCTTCTGCCAGGCGGCAATCTCCTTGTCGAAACGCGCGAGCATCTGGTCGGGCGGCAGCTCTCCGAGGATTCCCATCCTTTTTGAGAGCGGAGTCCCATAGAAAGCGACGATTCTGCGCGTGGGCAGGATCGATCCCGGAAGCGGCTCCTGCGTCTTCACCGGCCAGGCGGTGCTTTCCATTCCTGCCCTGATCGCATTTACCAGCGCGAGGCTGTCCTTCGACGTGCGTCCCTTCACCGAAGGAACTGTGATCGGCGGCTCCTTGGCCGCTGAATCCTTTCCCGTGACCGGCGCGGTGCTCGATGCTGTACTGGCGGGAATTTGAGACGCAGCAACAGCGACCGGCACCATCTGTGGCGTGGTTGAGGCCGCCATCTGCGCGTCCGTGGGGACCGCTTCCCCACCTGGCGAAGGGCGTGCGTCTTTGGTCGCCGCACAGGCGAGTGCGGTCGCTAGTGCAAAGAGGAGAAGCATGGTGATGAACGACGATCTATGGGAAACGTATTGCATCAGCTCAACGGAAGAGTTGTTGGTTCGCGGCGTTCGCAGCGATTTGGGGGATCTATCTGCCTGCTTAATTCATAATCCAGGCCCAAGATTTTTCCGCACTGCTTCTACACCTCACTTCGGGAATTCCCACCAACTATTGAGCGTGGTCCCCTCTTGCTTTCGGTATATGTTCGGGATATTCTGGCAGAGCTATGTCCGATCGCAACGCTGCTATTCGCGCACTCATCGAGCATCGATTTCCCGATGCCACCCCGGTTACACACCGGACGGCGGAGCCGGTGGCGACGGGAATCGATGCGCTCGATGCGATCCTTCCCGGCCGCGGACTGCCGCGCGGAAGGTTGACGGTCTGGATGCCGCAGGGTGGAGCGACCGCTGTATTGAGAGCAGCGTGTAACACAACCGTCGCCCAGGGCGAGAGAGCGGTATGGATCGATGGACTGGGAACGGTTGCCGGTCCGTTCTGGGAAGAAGGCCCGATTCTGGTCAGACCTCGCAGCAGGAAGCACGGGCTGCGCGGGGCGGAGGAACTCCTGCGCTGTGGTGGATTCGCGCTGGTGGTGATCGCCGGCATCGAGCCCGAAGGCACCGAGACGGTGCGACTTTCCCGCGCAGCGCGCGAAGGCGGAGGCGCGCTCGTTACTCTCACCAGCCACGCATCGATGGCCAGCCTGAGAATGACCTCGCGGATCCTGCGTGAGACTTATCGCTGGCGCAAAACCCCCTTCGGCGATCCCGCCGAAGCGCAGGAAGTCATGATTCGTGTTCGTGCCCGCTCGCTGGGCTGGAACCGGGGCGCGGACTTCCCCGTTCTGGTGGTCCCCTACGATTTACGGGTGGCGCTCGAGACGGGATTGGTGGATAGGCGAGGGGTTCGCTAAAACAACTGCACCGAACGATTCAACCTTTCCCCGTGTCGAACTAAACAGCAAATGGTCGCGACAGAGACAGCGGTAGATAAGATCACCGCGTGAACGAATCACAGCTCATCGCCCGGGTCATTGCGGGAGATCGGGTGGCCGGGCGTGCGCTGTACGACACGCACGCGCCCCGCGTCTACTCGCTCGCTTATCGAATGAGCGGTGATCCGGAGAGAGCTCGAGAGTTCACGCAAGACACTTTCATCCGCGCGTTTGCGCGACTCTCGCAATTCCGGGGAGACGCGGCGTTCTCGACCTGGCTGCATCGGATCGTGGTGACCGTAATCTCGAACGCAAGACGAAGCGAAGTGCGGTTCGCACGTGAGGTAGCGCTCGACGAAGCGAATCTGATCGAGGCCACCGCTTCCGAAGCGGAGCCAGATCTGAAGGAGTGCATCGCTCGGGCGGTGGAAAATCTTTCGGAAGCTTATAGGACCACGCTGATAATGCACGACATTGAGGGATATACGCACGCCGAGATCGCTGGAATCCTCGGAGTCCCGGAAGGGACATCCAAGAGCAGACTCTCCGCGGCACGAGCGCAGCTCCGTCAGGAGCTGGCGGCATTCAAGGAGTAGAATGATGGACGAGAAACGCTTTGACGAAGTTCTCCGGGATCTTCCGCGGAGCTTCAACGCTCCCGCCCAGCCACCACTGGACGAAATGTGGGCCGTGATCGAGGACGCGCACTTCAATGCGCCGGCTTCGGTCGCTTCGCCTCGAGGAATGATCTGGCGGTCACC
>CATPBN010000235.1 GCA_955652635.1 uncultured Gemmatimonadaceae bacterium | reverse complement strand
TGTGCTTCCAACGTCGGAGCCACCGGTGCGCTCCGTCATCCATTGGCCGGACGTCCAGAACTCATTTGGATCGCGGGAAGTCAAATGCGCGAACACCGGTCGCACGCTTTCGTCGCCATGCACCTCGAGAAACCTCGCCGCTCCGTCAGTCATCGCCAGCGGACAGCTATAGAGCGCGGACGACGAGGCATAGAGATAGAGCCGCGCGAACTGATGAACGCGCGAATGCGGGCCATGAGCGCGCTCGTAGGCGGTCGCTACAATTCCCTCCGTGGCGGCGATGCGATCGAGCTCACGCCAGGCATCGCTCGTCTCGATGCGATCGACGCGGAGTCCCCACGCGTCGTACGGCACGTGCCGGGGTGGCGAAGCCTCGGCGGATTCGCCGAGTGCCAGAATATCTGTCGCTGCCCGATGACCAAGGCGGTGAAGATCGGGCTCGATCTCGGCGTGCATCCTCGCGGGCAGTCGCCAACGAAGATAATCGCGGAGAAGCGCGTCGTCGTCGTACTGGTTGCCGAGCCTGGGTGGATCCTGAAAGAACTCGGTCATGGGCCGCCTGTTCCCCTGTCGCGGGAGAAGCGCATCACCTAGGCAAGGTAACCCTAGGTTAACTGCAACTGAACGGGTGCGAGTTGCTTCTAAGTTTCCCGAACGGTACCGTTCTGCCTATGTGCGGACGTGCCACGGTCATCAATCCCGACGGGATTACTGAAAAGGTCTACGGCTTCACCAGGAAGTTCGTGCCGAGCGACTGGAAGCCGCGCTACAACCTGAATCCGCACGAGGACATCCCTGCCGTTTACTATGACCCGTTCCTGCGGGAGAGGGTCCTGAGGACGATGCACTGGAACCTCATACCGTCGAAGCTCGAGACCAGGGACAACGTCGTCGCGTTCGACATGCAATACTCGACTTTCAACGCGAGGGTCGAGACAGTTGCGTCGGCGCCGACCTTTCAGCAATCATGGCGGAGCCAGCGTTGCCTGGTCGTGGTCGACGGCATTATCGAATGGGTAGGCGAGAAGCGACGCAAAATTCCGCACCTCATTCGACATAAAGACGGGATTCCATTCGCGATGGCAGGACTCTGGAGTCGTTGGCGCGACGCGGCCAGCGACGAAGAGCTGTGGTCCTGCACAGTCATCGTCAAGGATGCGGACGACTGGTACAGCCAGTTCCACGACCGCATGGCGGTGCTGCTTGCCCCGGAGTCCTACGAGCGGTGGCTCGATCCTCAGCGGAAGCACGGACAGCTCGAGCTGCTCAAGAAATCGGCCTACCGCGAGGACGGTGAGTTGGAGTTCTTCCCGATCTCGAGGCTGGTCAACAATGCGCGGAACGACTCGCCGGAGGTCCTGGAGCGGACGGCGTACCCGGAGTGTGAGCCGGATACCGAGTTGCTACTGGACCTGTAAGGGGTCGGGGAAGGGGAACGCGGGACGCGAGAGCACGACGAGTGTCAGTCGCGGTCATCCTCTACCTCTTCGCTTTTCCCTCTTCCCGCCTTCCCCCCGTACTCGTCCCACAGCGTGGCGACGGCGCGCATCCCCAGGCGGAAGTTCTCGTCGCTCATCCACTCGTCGGGCGCGTGCGCATTCTCTCCGGGAAGACCAAAGCCGACTAGCAGCACCGGTGCGCCAAGGATCTTCTGGAAATCTCCGACGACGGGAATCGATCCGCCTTCGCCCGTTATTACGGGCTCCTTCCCGAACGCGGCGCGCAGTGCACTCCGCGCGGCATCGTAAATGGGACCATTGAGCTCGGCACGCCACGGACGCCCGCCGTGCAGCGTGTCGACGCGCACCTTCACACCTTTGGGCGCAACCTTCGCCACATGCGCTTTCATCAGTTTCGCGATGTCAGCTGGATCCTGGTCGGGAACGAGGCGGCAACTCACCTTCGCCATGGCTTTGGCGGGGAGCACCGTCTTGGCGCCTTCGCCGGTGTAGCCGCTCAGCATCCCGTTCACCTCGCACGTCGGACGAATCCACAGCTTCTCGAGGGTGGAATATCCCTTCTCCCCGCCGAGTGCTGCGACGCTCGTCTCCTTCATGAGGGTTCTGTCGTCGAACGGCAGAGACCGCATCTGCTTCCGGATTCTTGGATCCCACTCGCGCACTTTCTTGTAGAATCCAGGAATCGCAATGCGTCCGTCTTTGTCGTGGAAGGTCGCGAGGATGCGGGCCAGCGCCATCGCTGGATTTACGACCGCGCCGCCGTAGCTTCCCGAGTGGAGATCGCCCGCCGGACCCTGGACATTGATCTCGAAGTAGGCGAGGCCCCGGAGCGAAGACAGAATCGATGGCAGTCCCGGCGCGAACATCGCTGAATCCGAGATCACGACCGCGTCTGCCTTGAGCAACTCCTTCTGCTCTACGACGAACTCTGCCAGGTTGTCGCTGCCGACCTCTTCCTCTCCCTCGGCGATTATGACCACGTTCACTGGCAGTTTCTTCCGCATAGCGAGATGCGCTTCGAGTGCCTTGATGTGGAGAAAGAGCTGGCCTTTGTCGTCCACTGAGCCGCGAGCGAAGATCTTTCCATTTCGCATCGTCGGCTCGAAGGGTGGCGATGTCCATAGATCGAGCGGCTCGGCGGGCTGCACATCGTAGTGCCCGTAAATGAGAACAGTCGGAGCTCCGGGCGCCTTTCTCCATTCTCCCATGACAATGGGATGTCCCGCCGTGGGATAGATCTTCGCCGGCACGCCGATTTTGTCGAGCGCGTTCTTCACCCAGTCGGCAGCGCGTTTTGTGTCGCCGTTATGCTCTGATTTCGCGCTGACACTCGGGATGCGTAGAAACTCGAACAGCTCGTCATGGATGCGCGAGTCGTTCTTGCTGAGGAAGTCTTCCAGATCCGACGGGATTTCGCCTCTACCTTTGACCGCAGTCTTCGATTTTTTCATGTTCCAAGATTCATTGGCGTTGAATCGCACGGACTGTCGCCATCCCCGCAAAGGTGGCCACGATGCATAGCAACACACTGCCTCCAATGTAAGTCGCGGCGCGAGCGTATTCCCCGCCCTCGATCAGCCCGACCGTTTCGAAGGTGAAAGTGGAAAAAGTCGTAAATCCACCGCAGAATCCGACGACGAGCAGCGCACGCAGTTCGGCTGATGTCTGAATGTTGAGCAAGAAGCGCACGAATGCGCCGATGAGAAAGCAACCTACGACATTCACGAAAAAGGTCCTCACGGGGAATCCGCTCGCGCTTGAGCGCTGGATAGCCCCGCCAACGAGGTACCGCAGCAGCGCCCCTACCGCTCCGCCCAAGCGCAATCAGAAAAAGAATCATCAAGCTTCTCCGAGCGCCTGTTGACTACTCACTCGTCACCCCGTCTAATTTGAGATAGTTCCCGCGGGCGGAGGAAAGATGCACGGGTTCAAAGGCGAGCGAGTGCTGATGCGAATACACGTTGGCGAGCGCGACAAGTACGAAGGGGAACCGCTGTATTGGGCGATCGTGCAGCTCCTCCGCAAACGTCATTACGCCGGCGCCACCATCACTCGCGGCATCATGAGCTTCGGCGCGAGCAGCCGCATTCATACCTCGAGATTTCTGGAATTGTCAATGGATCTGCCGATCGTCGTTGAATGCGTTGATACGGAGGAAAAGATACAGGAAATTCTTCCTGACCTGGATAAAATGGTCGGTGGTGGCCTGATAACCCTCGAACGCGTACGGGTCATCATGTACCGCCCGCACGCCAGCGATGACGAAAGGCCGGACGATTGGTCGATAGATTCCGACCGACCGACTCGCGCCAGCGACGTCGCGACGTAGCACGCCATTCATGCCCAACCGCCTCGCCAAAGAAACCAGTCCCTACCTCCTCCAGCACGCCGACAATCCGGTCGACTGGTACCCGTGGGGATCCGAGGCGCTCGAGAGGGCAAAGAGCGAAGACAAGCCAATTCTGCTGAGCATCGGCTACGCAGCGTGCCACTGGTGCCATGTGATGGCGCACGAGTCGTTCGAGGATGAAGACACCGCTCACCTCATGAACGAGAAGTTCGTCAACATAAAGGTCGACCGTGAAGAGCGCCCGGACATCGACGGCATCTACATGCAGGCTGTGCAGGCAATGACGGGACACGGCGGCTGGCCGATGACGATGTTCCTGTTGCCGGACGGGAGCCCGTTTTTCGGCGGGACTTACTACCCACCGGATGACCGTCAGGGGCTTCCGTCGTTCCGCCGCGTTCTCGAATCCGTGAGCGATGCTTACACGACGAGGCGCCAGCAGGTCGCCGAGACCGCGACCCAGCTGAAGGAGATCTACGAGACCAACAAAGTGAGAGCGCAGAGCGAGGGGAACCTCTCGCCGAAAGTGCTCGAGACAGCGTATCGATCGCTGTTGCAGAAGTACGATGAGCGGAATGGAGGGTTCGGCACCGCGCCAAAGTTTCCGTCGACAATGGCTCTCGATTTTCTGCTGAGATACTGGAAGCGCACAGGTACCACTCACGCTCTCGAGATGGTCTCCAACTCCTTCCAGAAGATGGCGCGCGGCGGGATTTACGATCAGGTCGGAGGCGGATTTGCCCGCTACTCTGTCGACGCCAGCTGGCTCGTGCCGCATTTCGAGAAGATGCTTTACGACAACGCGCTCCTCATCCGACTCGGTGCCAACCTCTGGCAGGCAACCAAAGGCGAAGAAGTGCGGCGAGTTACCATCGAGACCGTCGAATGGGTTGGACGCGAGATGACTTCCCCCGAGGGAGGATTCTATTCCTCGCTCGACGCAGATAGCGAAGGACACGAAGGAAAGTTCTACGCCTGGAGCGAAGAGGAGCTCGACGATCTACTCGGCGCGGATTCCCGTGTTTTCAAGGTCTACTACGGCGTGGACCGTGGAGGAAACTTCGAGGGGAAGAACATTCTCTTCGTGCGCACGGACCCCGGTTTCGCCGCCAAGCGAGCTGGGGTAGACGAAGAGACGCTCGAGGCCGTCCTCGTCCGCGGCAGACGGATTCTCTACGACGCGCGCGCCCGGCGGGTCTGGCCCGGGCGCGACGAGAAGATCCTCGCCTCCTGGAACGGCCTGATGTTGCGCGGTGTCGCCACCGCGGCGCGCGTCTTCGACCGCAAGGATTTCCGTGAGCTGGCGATCCGAAATGCGGAATCCCTGCTGCTCACTATGGTGAACAATGGAAGGGTGATGCGCTCGCACAGAGAGGGCGTCACCCGAATCAGCGGATTCCTCGAGGATCACGCCGCCGTTGCGCTCGGGTTTCTCGCAGTCTACGAACTCACTTTCGATCAGCGTTGGGTCAAGAGTGCCGAAGAGATCGCGCGAGCAATGATCGAATGGTTCTGGGACGACACTGCCGGCGCGTTCTTCGATACCGCCAAGGATGCGGAGCAGCTCATTGCCCGGCCGCGCGATGTCACTGACAATGCGACGCCGTCGGGGACGTCGCTCGCCATCGAGCTGCTGTTCCATCTTTCAGAGCTGGAGCAAAACGGGGAATTTCGACGGCGCGCCGCTTTCACCTTGGAATCACTCGCCGACACTATGACGAGGTACCCGACCGCGTTTGGCCATTTGCTGGGTTGCGCAGACATGGAACTGAATGGCGCAATCGAGGTCGCACTAGTCGGGGACACGAGAAGTGCGCCGTTCAAGGCGCTGGAGAGAGTCGTCGCCGAGCAGTACGTTCCAGCGCTCATTCTGGCCGGCGGAGCACCGACCGTGAGCTCGCCCGTGAAGCTTATCAACGACAGACCGCTCATCGACGGAATACCGACGGCGTACGTGTGTCGCGCCTACACCTGCGACAAACCGGCAACGGAGCCGCAAGCACTTTCGGGTCAGTTGGAGAACGCAGCGAGGTTAATCACATCAGCGACAGCCGGCGTCTTAGGAGAAGAGAACATGGATCGTGTTTACTCCCGCATCTCGCAAGCTTACGGGTACGCTGTCTGTTTCATCACGGTGATAGTGATGCTCTTCGCAATCAAGCAGGTGGTAGATGCCGCGTTCGATTTGAGCGATCCGCTTCGGGCCGAGTCTGGTGGGCGTCCAATAATGAACTTCGAGCTCTACAAGGCAGCGGATCGGAGTCGCGCTGCCGCACAGAATGGCCCCACACCCCCATCTGCCACACAGGCCAGAAGCAAGGCGGACACATTATCCGACATCGACTTGCGAAAGCTGTACGATGCAGAGCGCGAGGCGGCGATAGGCAACGCCAGGTTCCACGCGATTCGCTCACTCGTCGGCAACCTGCTTCTCATCACGCTCGCTGCCGTTCTCTTCAGTATTCACTGGCGTTGGCTAAGACGGCGTGGTGCTCTGCCGGCAACAGCATAAGCAGCTGATCAATCGCGACCAACTTCTGAGTGACTGAACAAAATCCCTCCTTCACCCGCGGAATATTCGCGGGTGTCGTACTCGACTCGCTTCTCTTCCCTTACCCGCGCCGGCTCGACGAGCGGAATCCCGATGAAGCGCGGACAGTTCGGCGGCTGATCAAAGAGCTACGCCGGCTGGAAGGCGATCTCATTGACTCGGCCAAGTTCGATGACGAAGAGACGATTCCGGAGAACGTCATCCGCGCGTTCGCCGAGATCGGGATGCTGGGACTTACCATCCCAAAGAAATACGGAGGCCTCGAGCTCTCGTCGTCGGCGTACGCACGGGTGTTCGAGACGTTGTCCGCGATCGACGCGTCGCTCGCTGTTCTCGTCGGCGTCCATTGCGGGCTTGGATCGAAAGCGATTGTGCTCCATGGCAACGATCAACAAAAAGAGCGGTATCTGCCGCCTCTCGCTCGGGGTGATTTTCTTGCTGCGTATGCTCTGACTGAGCCGGAGGTTGGTTCTGACGCGCAAAACATCAAGACAACAGCGACATTGGCCAAGGATGAATCGCACTGGCGTCTCAATGGCCGGAAGATTTGGATCGGCAACGGTCATCGTGCCGGCGTAATTGCGACATTCGCGCAGGCGTTCGTGCAGCGTCGCGGTGAGACAACTCAGCGTCCGACAGCGTTTCTCATCCGGCCGGATATGCCCGGCTTTCGAGTGGTCGGCACGGTGCGCAAGCTCGGGATTCGTGGCTCGACCCAGGCTGAGCTGAGTTACGAAGGAATGATAGTGCCCGCAGACCACCTGCTCGGCAGTGTAGGCAGAGGATTCAGCGTAGCAGTTCACGTGCTGAATGCGGGGAGGCTTACGCTCGCAGCGGGATGTACGGGCGGCACCAAGCGCTCGCTCAAGCAAATGATGGAGTATGGAGAGCAGCGCGTGCAGTTCGGACATCCGCTCGCCGATTTCGAGCTCACACAGCACAAGCTTTCACGAATGGCGAGCGAGATTTACGCCTCCGACGCGATGCTCGGCGTTCTGGCGTCGCTGGTCGATCGCGGCGACAACGATTTTTCGCTCGAGGCGGCCTGTGCCAAGGTTTTTGCGAGTGAGATGGTCTGGCGCGCAGCTGACGACATGGTGCAGCTGGCCGGCGGCCGGGGTTACGTCAAACCGTATCCGTATGAGAGGATTCTTCGCGACTCGCGCATCAATCGCATCTTCGAGGGCGCGAACGAGGTGCTGCGACTCTTCATCGCGCTGAACGGAGTTCAGGCGCCCGCTGAAGCGCTCAAGGAGATCGGCTCCGCTTTACGGCGCCCTCTGCGCAATCTCGGACTGCTGAGCGGATACGCGACTTCGCGGGTGAAGTTGAGACTAGGACAGACGTCTACGCTGGACATCGACGTCCATGAACGCCTCAGGAAGCACAAGGAATATTTCGAGAAGCACGTAGCCGAGCTCGGATCGGGGACTGACCGGGCGATCGTGCGCCATCGTGAGGAGATCGTGGACAGGCAACTGGTGCTCGAGCGCTTGGCGAACATGGCGATAGATCTGTTCGCGACAGCGTCAGTGATCGCTCGGACTCAGAGCCTGATCGACGAGCGCGGCGTGGAGACATGCGAGAGGGAGATCGCGCTTTGCGACTTGTTCTGCGTCGAGGCCGGCCGACGCTTTCGCGGGAATCGCAACATGCTCGACGCACGGGAGGAGGACGTGGACGACACCCGTCGCGGCATCGCGGCCGCGGTCCGGAGTGGAAAGGGCTACTTCGTGACTGACGCTATACTCGACGAATAGCTGCGCGCGAACTGCTTTCGCTGCGATTGACATCTCTGTTTGTGGTCGGTGGGAGCGTCTTCATTCGGCGACAAGGCTCGCTCGGGCGAAGCCCCTAACTACCTCACCTCCCAGCACAGTAATCGTTGGCCCGCACGAAAACCCTTCGCGCTTGCGGCATGTAGGCGTTCAGTCCGAAAGTATCGCGCGCCGTCTCCATACCGCGCTCGCGACGCGCGGCGGACCTACCACGCCGGCTTGATGCGCGGGCAAAGACCTGGAGAGGAGTCGAGCGGGCGTGTCCTCGCAGGCGACGTACTCTCGTAGCAAGAAACCGGCTGGGTGCCCGCGAGCGAGCGCAAGCCGCTCGTGGGCTGACGGGTTCGCAGCGTGTAAGCGAGTCAGTCGCCGAAGCGGACACTCCCGCCCGACTCCCCAGCAACATTCTCAAACCGCCACACAGACAGGAGGCGGCGACAAGACCTAGCCTGCGTCGCCGAGCGTTGGGATGAACTGCGGCGCGCGGCGGTGCTTCGTGGACTGCTCATAGCTGTACGCGAGTTTGATGAGCGTCGGCTCGCTATACGCGCGTCCGAAGAACGAGATGCCCACCGGGAGGCCGTGCGAGAAGCCCGCGGGCACGTTGATGTTCGGATACCCGGCTACGGCCGCGGGGGTCGAGCTAGCGCCGGAGAAATGATCGCCGTTGATCACATCGGTAGTCCACGCCGGACCACCCGTCGGCGCCACGATCGCATCGAGCTTGTACTTGTCCATCGTCGCGTCGATTCCATCCGCGCGGGACATCTTCAGATTGCTGGCGAGCGCGTCGAGGTACTTCTTCTCGGTGAGCGGCCCCTTCGCCTGCGCCTGCACCATGATCTCCTGGCCAAAAAACGGCATCTCCTGACCCTTGTGACTGTCGTTGTAGTCGATGATGGCCTGTAGCGATTTCACCGGAGCCTTGGGACCGAGTGACGCGAGATAGTTGTTGAGACCCGCCTTGAATTCGTAGAGCAGCACGTCGAACTCGCTGTCGTCGAACTTCCCGGCCGTCTCGATGTTGGCAGGATCGACTATCACGGCGCCGTTTGCTTTCATGGCGTCGATCGCATCGTTGATGAGCTTGTCGGTGACATCGCTGTAGCCGAAGAACTTGGTTCGCGCGACACCGATCCGAGCCCCGCGTAATCCGTCTGCGTCAAGGAACTTTGTGTAGTCGATCTGGCCACGCGCGCCACCAGATGATGTCGCTGGATCGCGTGGATCAACTCCCGCCAACACGTTGAGTAGAGTCGCCGCATCTCTCACTGTACGCGTCATTGGCCCCGCCGTGTCCTGGCTGTGCGCGATCGGAACGATCCCCGCGCGACTCACCAGGCCGAGCGTGGGCTTGATTCCCACAATTCCATTGGCCGATGACGGGCACACGATTGAGCCGTCCGTCTCGGTACCGATGGCAACTGCGCACATGTTCGCCGACACCGCGGCTCCCGACCCCGAGCTCGAGCCACACGGGTTTCGATCGAGCACGTATGGGTTCCTTGCCTGTCCGCCGCGTCCACTCCAGCCACTCGATGAATGCGTCGACCGGAAATTCGCCCACTCACTGAGATTCGTCTTGCCCAGCAAGATTGCACCGGCCGCACGGAGCTTGGCCGCAATGGTGGCGTCCTGGAGCGCGATCGATCCCGCCAAGGCGTACGAGCCGGCCGTCGTCGTCATCTGATCGGCCGTGTCGATGTTGTCCTTGATCAGAATCGGAATTCCATGCAGCGTCCCGCGTATTTTGCCTGCCTTTCGCTCGCGATCGAGAGTGTCGGCAATGGAAAGCGCTTCAGGGTTGATCTCGAGTATTGCCCGAAGTGTGGGACCACTACGGTCCAGTGCATGGATTCGATCGATGTACTGCTGCGTTATCGAACGGGCCGTCATCCGTCCATACGTCATCGCCGACTGGAGATCCGCGATAGTTACTTCGTCGAGGGCGAACGGTGCGTTCGCAAAAGCATCATTCGGTTCGCGTGGCCGAACCGCCCGGTCTGCGATGACTTCCGCCGATACGCGTTTGCCTCGCAACGTGAGAGCACCCGCCACCGCACCGAGCCGCACGAAATCTCTACGATCCATGATGATGATCCTCTCGGAAGAGAGTGTAAGAAGGCCGCCCGCAGCCCTCAGCCCCAGCCCGGCAGTCTTCAGTTGTAGTCGATCCTTACTGAGGAATGCAGAAGGTCCGCGCAACTCCTAAGGATCGTCCCACAATTCTGGCAGATCAACTTGCACTTGATCTCCTTGACGTCGGTCGAGCCGCAAACATCGCACACCTCTACGTTCATCAATCGAACTCCAGTGCCAGATCCAGCGCCGGAACAGAGTGCGTCAGCGCCCCGACCGAGATCCAGTTCACGCCAGTCTCGGCGATCCTTCGCACGGCCTCGAGCGTGATTCCGCCAGACGCTTCCGTGACGGCGCGGCCGTCGACCATCCTCACCGCATCGCGCAAATCCGTGAGGCTCATGTTGTCGAGCAGGATCACGTCAGCTCCGACATCGATCGCCGTCTCTACCTGGTCGAGCGTGTCACACTCGACTTCCACCTTGATGCCGGCCGGTCCCACCGCTCGTGCGCGCGTGACCGCAATTCGGATGTCCCCATCGACGGCCGCGAGGTGATTGTCCTTGATCAAGACCGCCGACGCCAGATCCATTCGGTGATTCAGCCCTCCACCAGCGCGCACCGCGTACTTCTCGAGCCGTCGTAGTCCCGGAGTCGTCTTTCGCGTGTCGAGAATATGCACCCCGGTTCCCGCGACCGCTTCCACATAGCGACTAGTGAGCGACGCAATTCCCGACAGGTGCTGCACGAAGTTGAGCGCGACACGCTCGGCCGACAGCAGCCCGCGCGCGTGCCCGGAGAGAAACATCACCGTTGTGTTCTGCCCCACTCGACTGCCGTCATCGTGGTCGATCCGCGCAGCCACCGCCTTGTCCAACTGCTCGAACGCTTCGCGCGCGAGCGGCAATCCGGCGATCACGCCTGCCTGTCTCGCCACCAATCTGCATCGCGCCCGTCGATCGGATAGCACCGTCGCAGCGGTCGTGATGTCGTGCCTGGTGTCGTCTTCCTCCAGCGCGGCGGCGACAATCGCTCGCGTCTCCTTTGCGCTGAACGGGAAGTGGAGACCTTCCTCCCAGAAAAATCCGTGAGCGGCGAGCTCGCTTTCCCGACGAGCGGTCATTCGCCGGGATCTACCGAAGCTTCCGGAACGCGAGAAAGCGGGGTCTGACCTCCGATCGCCACCATCCGCTCGATCGCGCGCCGCGCCCGCGCCGCGATGTCCTCCGGCACCGTGATCCGGTGCTCCATCCGCTCGAGGGAGTTGAGCACCTTCGGCAGCGTCGTCACTTTCATGAACGCGCACACCGCCTTCGGATTTGCCGGATGAAACGTCTTGTTCGGATTCTCCCGCCGGAGTCGGTGCAGGATGCCAACTTCGGTCGCGACGATGAACTCGTCCGCTTCC
>CATPBN010000234.1 GCA_955652635.1 uncultured Gemmatimonadaceae bacterium | reverse complement strand
CATGTACGTGAACACGGCCAACTGGCATCCGTTCATTCCCCCCGGTGAAGGGTTTGGTCGTTACGGCTGGAGTGGCGTCGTGCGGGGCGCGGCAGTTGTATTCTTCGCCTACATAGGGTTCGACGCCGTATCCACCGCGGCGCAGGAGGCCAAGAATCCTCAGCGAGACATGCCGATAGGAATTCTCGGATCGCTGGCAATATGTACGGTGCTATACATCCTGATGTCGCTCGTCATGACGGGACTTGCGCCCTACAAGGAGCTCGATGTTCCGCATCCGGTGTTCGTGGCAATCGAGAAGGCCGGCCCTGCACTCGCCTGGCTCGGATCGATCATCAACATCGGTGCAATAGCCGGCCTCGCTTCCGTCGTGCTCGTCATGCTCATGGGGCAGCCGCGAATCTTCTTCTCGATGGCGCGTGACGGCCTCCTTCCGCCGGTGTTCGGAAAAGTTCACCCGCGCTTCAAGACTCCGTACGTGACTACGATTCTCACTGGCGTCGTCGCCGGGGTCGTCGCCGGATTGTTCCCTATCGGATTGCTCGGCGAACTGGTGTCGATCGGAACGCTGCTGGCGTTCGTAATCGTTTGTGCCGGCATCATCGTCCTGCGCTACAAGTCGCCGAATCTCGCGCGGCCGTTCCGCACTCCGCTGGTTCCGCTGGTTCCCATTCTGGGAATCCTGATCTGCGGCTACATGATGATGAGTTTGCCAGTACCAACGTGGGAGCGGCTCATCGTCTGGATGGTCATCGGTTTGTTCATCTACTTCTTCTACAGCAGATCGCACTCTAAGCTGGCCCGCGCGGAAGGCAGTGCTTGACCTCCTAAGCGTTCCCCAGCAGCGACGGGAGTCGATCGAGCGTCTCGCGCAGGAGCTCCGCGCGGGGCGCTCTGTCGCAATATCGACCCACATCAATGCAGACGGCGACGGGTGCGGATCGGAGACCGCGCTCTCCCGGCTGCTCGGCCAGATGGGGATTCGGTCGCGCATCGTGAATCCGACGCCGTGGCCGGAGATGTACAGGTTTCTCCTCGGCGACGACGTTCGTGATGCGAGCGATCTCGGCGCGAAAGCGCTCAAGGAATCCGATGTCCTCGTCGTTCTCGACATTTCGGACGTGAAACGCCTCGGCGTTCTCGCCGATGCTGTCCGCGCGCTGAAGATTCCGAAACTGGTAATAGATCACCATCTACCGAGCGATGAGCCGCCGAGCACTTTGATGCTCGCCGATACGACTGCATGCGCGACCGGCGAGCTGATCTACGATTTCGCGACCTGTCTCGGGCTCGAGGTTACTCCTGACATTGCGCGGGCGCTGTACGTCGCCCTCCTCACCGACACGGGAGGATTCCGTTTCAGCAACACGACAGCGCGATGCCTGAGCATCGCGGGCCAGCTCATCGCGTCGGGTGTCGAGCCGGAAGAAATGTACGGGCGCCTATACGCATCCATGCCCGTAGGCCGACTGCATCTCCTGCGCGATGCTCTGGCAACGCTGGAAGTCGACCCCGAGTATGGGATCTCGTGGATATCGGTCGCGGCAGGCGCGGCCGAGCAGTACGGACTAAAGTCAGAGGATCTCGAAGGAATCGCCGAGCATCCTCGCTCGATTGGAGGAACGCGGCTGGCGCTGTTTTTCCGTGATCTCGGGCATGACAAGGTAAAAGTCTCTTTCCGCAGCACGGGTGACGTGGATGTGAACAAGTTCGCCAAATTGTTCGGTGGTGGCGGCCACGCGCGGGCTGCGGGCGCGCTCATCGACGGCAATATCGAGTCGGTGAGGCGCAAGGTGGTGGCGGCGGCGCGCGAGTTCCTTCGGGCGGAGGACAAGGAAGGGGTGGCATAAGCCGTATACCTGCCTAACTTGCGCTCATGAGCGTTCTCCGCCGTAAACGCGCCCGTCCTCAAGCCGATATCGAGCACGATATCCGGCACCAGCTGCAGGACATCCTGACGATCCTCAGAATCGAGGAGTGCGCGCTCGAGCTGGAGGGATTTGATTCTGGGACGGGAACGGCCACGCTTCACGTTACCGGGGCCTGTCCCGACTGCGACGCGTCTGCCGTCACGTTCATCCAGGGGATCGAGACTCAGCTCAAGCTTCGCATCTCCGAGCTGCGAGCTGTCCTCCTGACCGTCGACAACGCGCGATGAGCGCAAATCTGCAGGACCGAATCACCGATGCGCTCTCCCACGTTCGGAACAATCGCGTCGGCGCCAATGTCCTCGAAGCCGAGATGGTGAGCGATATCGCGACCACAACTGAGGGGCGCGTACGCCTGACGTTATTCCTTGCTCCCGATGACAACGCGACCGTCGTGCGCGAAGTGCGGCAGGCGCTGCAGCTGGTCGAAGGCGTCACTGATGTGCGAGTGGATGTGAAGGACGCGTCGCAGGCGAACACGACTCCCAGGCGCACTCAGCAGCAGGTACCTGGCGGAGGGTCTCCGGCGGCCTCACCGAAATCGGGCGCTTCCCGCGCCCTGCCCGTGATGGGCCAGGAGCCGCAATCACAGCGCGCCGCAGTACCCGCTCCAACTCCCGTGGCCTATCCGCACCTCGGCAACATCGTCGCGATCTCCAGTGGGAAGGGAGGAGTTGGCAAATCCACAGTTGCGACCAATCTTGCCGTGGCTCTGGCGCAGCAAGGGGCGCGGGTGGGGCTGATGGATGCCGACATCTATGGCCCCAATGTTCCGCGCATGATGGGCGTGAACGCTCCTCCGCCAGTGGAGAACGAGAAGATCATCCCCCTCCAGGCACACGGCGTGAAGATCATGAGCCTTGGCTTCATGATCGAGCGCGATCAGCCGGCAATCTGGCGCGGGCCAATCATCATGAAGATCATCACTCAGTTTTTGCGCGATGTGCAGTGGGGAGAGCTGGACTATTTCCTGGTCGACATGCCGCCTGGAACGGGCGACGCGCAACTCTCTCTCGTTCAGGCAACGATGGTCCACGGGGCAATCATCGTCACTACACCGCAGGAGGTGGCATCCGGTGATGCTCTGCGGGGCGCCAAAATGTTTCAGCGCGTGGCCGTGCCCGTCCTCGGCGTCGTCGAGAACATGAGCCACTTCATCTGTCCCCACTGCGACGAGAAGCACCGACTCTTCGGCTCGGGCGGCGGCAAGCGCCTCGCCGAGGAGCTCGACGTCCCGCTGCTCGGCGAAAT
>CATPBN010000233.1 GCA_955652635.1 uncultured Gemmatimonadaceae bacterium | reverse complement strand
CTCCGGCGCTGCCGAACACCGGTGCGTTCGTGCGGGTGAACCGGGACGGCACCTTCACGACCATCGTTGGTGCGCTGGACCGGCCGACCTCGGTGAAGTTCATCGGCAGCACCGCCTACATCGTCACGCTCACCGGGGAGGTCTGGACGATCGATGACGTCGGAGGGCGGTCCTTCGAGGAGCGGGATCGATAGCAGGGAGCCGGGCCCCGGCTGATAATTTGAGCCCCTGCAATGCATTGCGTTGCGGGGGCTTTTTCGCGCGGTCGACGCGGGGTCTGGTGCGAACGCGTTGACACGACCGGGGAGGCGAGCAACACTTCGAGCCATGCGCATCCATCTTCTTCTTCTCGCCACAGTGAACGCGGCGCAAGTCTCGGCGCAGCCGTCCCGCACCACACCGGACTTCGGTCCCAATGTCACGGTCTTCGACCCCGCCACGCCTGCCGCGACCATCCAGTCCAAGTTCGATTCGATCTTCGCCTCACAGGAGTCCAGCGAGTTCGGCGCGGGGCGGTATGCCCTTCTGTTCAAGCCCGGCACGTACGACGTGGATGCCCGAATCGGATTCTACACTGAGGTGTCCGGTCTCGGTCTCTCGCCGAACGACGTCGTCATCAATGGCGGCATGCGCGCCGATGCCCGGTGGAGAAAGGGGAACGCAACGCTCAATTTCTGGCGGGCCGTGGAGAACATGTCGGTCATTCCCGCGGGGGGCTTCGACCGATGGGCCGTTTCACAGGCGGCGCCAATGCGCCGCATGCACATCCGCGGCGACCTCGTGCTCGACGATGGGGGCTGGTCGAGCGGCGGCTTCCTCGCCGACTCCAAGGTGGACGGGCAGGTCAAGTCCGGGAGCCAGCAGCAGTGGCTCACGCGCAACAGCGCGATCGGAAGTTGGAAGGGATCGAACTGGAACATGGTGTTCGTGGGTACCGAGCACGCGCCGGCGAACAGCTTCCCGGATCCGCCCTACACAACGATCGATGCCGCTCCGGTGATCCGCGAGAAACCGTTCCTCGTCGTCGACCGGCACGGCGAGTGGAAGGTCTTCGTCCCCGCGCTCCGGGCGAATGCGGAAGGCCCTACATGGATCTCTGGAAATCCGCGCGGCTTGGCTCGACCCCTTAGCGAGTTTGTCATCGTGAAGCCGGGCACCTCCGCCGCGACGATGAACGGCGCGCTCGCGCGTCACAAAAGCCTCATCATCACGCCCGGCGTCTATCACCTGGACGCGCCGCTTCACGTCACGCGAGAGAACACGATCGTGCTCGGTCTCGGACTGGCGACTCTCGTACCGGACGGCGGCTTGAGCGCGATCGAGGTGGACGACGTGGACGGTGTGACGCTCGCCGGCCTTCTCGTCGAGGCGGGCCCGACCAACTCGCCAGTGCTCGTAAAGGTTGGGCCGTCGGGCTCGTCCAACGGGCACTCGTCCAACCCGACGCTGCTCAGTGATTTTTTCGTTCGGGTCGGCGGCCCTGGCGTCGGGAAGGCAACCCGCTCACTCGAGATCAATAGCCACGATGTGATCGGCGACCATCTGTGGCTCTGGCGGGCCGATCATGGCAACGGCGTGGGGTGGACGTCCAACACCGCGGCGAACGGCTTGGTCGTGAACGGAAACGACGTGACCATGTACGGCCTCTTCGTGGAGCATTACCAAAAGCACCAGGTGCAGTGGAACGGGAATGGCGGGCGCACCTACATGTTCCAGAACGAGATGCCGTACGACGTGCCCGACCAGGCCGAGTGGATGAGCGCTACGACGCAGGGATTTGCCGCCTATCGGGTCGATGCCGCCGTCACCAGCCACGAAGCGTGGGGACTCGGGAGTTACTGCTTCTTCAACAGGAATCCCACCGTGGTCGCGGATCATGCCTTCGAGGTGGCCGCCGCTCCTGGCGTAAGACTGCGGAACATGGTGACAGTGTCGCTCGGAGGCGGCCGCGGCACGATCTCGCACGTCATCAATCAAACCGGCGCCGCCGCGAAGTCGGGAGCGAATGTCCAGAAACTCGTCATCGGTCCCTAAACGACCATAGAGCGTTCACCCGAAGGCGACTGTCACTCGCGCGCTCTCTTGATACAGTTGCCGGAGCACGTTTGCGCTCCGCGTGCTTAGGTCTCTTAATTCGTTCACAGGTCCCGCACGGCGTCGCGATTGGTGGCCGACCTGGATTCAGGACGATGAGGAGATAGGGTGCAGAGGATTTCCTGCTTGCTTGGTGCTTTCATTCTTGTATTGGCCACGACTGCATGCGGTGGTGGCGCACCATCCATGCGGGAATGACGGCGATCCTCACCGTCCAGTAGATCGCGCCTGGAAGAACGAGACTCCATCCAGGCATGAACAGCTTGACAAGAGTATTTCTGGCGGCTGCGCTACTCGTTGCCTGCCACCATCCGCTGGCGCCGTGGGAAGAGATCGATCTGTCGAAGGCCGTCAGGGTCGAACCGAGCCTGCAATACATCGTCTGGTGGAATGAACTCGAGGCGTGCTCAGGCCTTTCAGGCAACGTTAACGCGGTCGCTTTCTACGTGATACCCAACGACTCGACCATTCAAGTCGGAAGCGAATCCTATTGGGGGTACTGGATCAAAGACGGAAACAAGATCGTTCTGGCAAGCGCCTGGACCAACAATGAAAAACTTGTTAAGCACGAGGAGATGCACGCCCTGCTCCAATCCGCATTGCATCCGCCGGCGTACTTCAACGGTACGTGCGGCGATCTCACGTACCCCAACGAAGGATAGGACTCGTTTGAGTCCAACTACTTTGGTAGCTCCGCCGTGGTAGCCTTACCACTCGAGAGTTTGTCGAGGCCGACCATGTAGACCTCGAGCCCGAGATCCGGCAGCGTTCGTTCATAACCCGCCACAAGCTGGTCCTTGTACCTGTCGAGATCAAAGTTGAAAAAACCAGTCGGGCGAAGGTCGACGACCTGCATCTCTGCATCGAGCATCAGCAACTTGCCGAAGTGGAGCGTGCCGCTCTTGAAGAACATGTAGGAGGATGCCGATGTGTCTGGTGGAGGCAGGGGTGTCGCCTCCGCCACCGTGCCGAACGTCTGTACGAGCTCGTCGCCGTCGACCCGTATCGCGGTGGCGTGTCCCTCGATCGCAGGCGGTGGAAGGATCAACACCGGGTCGAGAAAAAGATCGTTCCCCTTCACCGTGACGCCCTTCGCCTTGCTCAGGTCGAGAATCTTCTGCAGAGTGAGCCCGAATGCGCGCATGAGGCTGTTGCCATCGACTCCCAGTATCCGGGTCTTTACAGGATGCAGCTTGATTAAACCTTCCGGAGTTACCGAGACATCAGCTGTGATCTGAAACGGAATGTCGAGGATCTTGTGCATTATGCCGGTCTGAACGAGCTGCGATCCTGACGTATGCACACGAAGACGCTTGAGCGGTGCCCCGGGATAGGCGAAGATGTAGTTGTTCATCAGCGTCGTGATATCTGTCCCGTTGAGACCGATCTCGG
>CATPBN010000232.1 GCA_955652635.1 uncultured Gemmatimonadaceae bacterium | reverse complement strand
TCCTTCCGGGATGGTGTAAGTACCATCAGGTTCTGGATGGATGCGGATGATCTTCCCGCGCAGGTCGTTCGTGTTCGCGGCCGATTTTTGCGCGTCCCACGGCATGCGCCCTGGCCGTTCGTCGATGGGCGCGTAGCCGGTGGCGAAGGGGTTCGAGTTGTCGCCGGTAGAGACGTAGAGGTTGCCCTTGCCGTCGAAGGCGATGGAGCCGCCGGTGTGACAGCACTTCAAGCGCTGAGTGCCCACCTCTAGGAGAATCTTTTTCGAGCCGAGGTCGAGCGAGTCTCCTTGCATGTGGAAGCGAGCGAGCACGTTCTTCGACTCGGGTCCGGCAGGCGAGTAATACATGTAGATCCAGCCGTTCGTGGCGAAGCCGGGATCGGCGGCGAGTCCGAGCAGGCCGTCCTCGGCCTGACTGCTGTCCGCGTATTTCGTGCTGACGGGGATCGTCGCGATCCGTGTCACGCGACCGGTCGCCGGCGAATACAGGTTGATGTAACCGTGTCGCTCGATGAATAGCACACGCTCGCCGGGAAGGACGGCGAGCTCGACGGGCTCGTCCAGCTTCTCGGCGAGAACGACTTTGGTGAAGCGATTTTCCTCTGGCCGCGCGCGGCTGAAATCGATCTTCTTCCCTGTTCCCATCGCATAGCGCAGCCCGCCGAGGAGGTGTTGAAGGAAGAGTGGCTCGGAAAAAGTCGCCTCGGTGTGGCCCATGTTCGTGTACCACGCCCGCCCGCCATCAAAGTCGTGATACCAACTCATTGGATGGTGGTCGCCGTTCGTCCCACCCTCGTAGCTCTTCTCGTCGATGTCGACGAGCACGTGGATTGTCGGATCGATGGATTTGAAGTTGTAGAACTCGTCCTCGCGATCCCAGCGATCGGGCAGACCTTCGGTGGAAGGGTGGTTCTTGTCGAGCACACGGAACGTGCCCTTGCGAACGTTAGGGTTGTTCGGATGCCCATTGAACCAGGCGCCGGCGAGCCTGCCGTACCACGGCCAGTCGTACTCCGTGTCCGTGGCGGAATGAATTCCCACGTATCCGCCACCGGCCTGGATGTATCGCTCGAAAACGTCCTGCTGTGCGGCGTCCAGCACATGACCGGTTGTGTTCAGCCAAACCACTGTGCGGTATCGCGCGAGGTTCTTCGAGGTGAACGCACCAGCGTCTTCGGTCGCGTCGACTGAGAAACCATTCTCTTGCCCGAGTTTCTTTACCGCTGCGATCCCCACTCCGATGGAGCTGTGGCGGAACCCGGCTGTCTTGGAGAAGACGAGCACGCGGGGGTTCTGACTGCGTGCGGCGACCGGGAGGGTAACCGAGGCGAGCAGAAGCGCGAGCCAAACGAATCGGTGCATGTGCGGTCCAGGGCGATGAGTGACAACCAGCGGACGGCGGTGGCTAACGAATTTTACAGCTAACAAGCACTTTTCGGATGCGGCTATGCCGCAATGGGAAAGCAACGGGCTTTATGATGACTAGAACCTATGCGGTCTGAACCTCGGTTGGGGCATCTAAGACGTGATGGCAATCATCCCTACGGTTCGCTGCAGCAACATGAGAAAGTCGCTCGCGTTCTACACCGGCGTGCTCGATTTTGAGCGCGTTGACGGCGACGACGAGCTGCACGATCCCTCCTTCAGTGTGCTCGCGCGCGGCGGAGACAAACTTATCCTATCTAGTCATCGCGGGGACGGCGAGTTTGGCCAAGCGATTGTCATCACGACCGATGACATCAACGCCCTATTTCGCCGGCTTCGAGAGCGAGGGCTAGATACTCCGGGAAATCCTGACGCGCCCGAGGAGGTCCATGAAGGCCCGATCAAGCAGAGTTGGGGCACGCGCGAGTTTTACGTCGACGATCCGGACCGCAACACGCTGCGGTTCACTCAGCCGTAGCCGGGCTGCTGACGCTCGCGCAAGCGTGATGTTAGACAGCCGTCTCAAACCAGTGCTCATCTTGCTCGCGGGCGCGTTTGCCGCGTTCACCATCACGGCTAGTAGTCTGGGGGCGCAAGTCAATCCTGATTGGATCGAGCCATTTCCGCCGTTCCGCATCGCCGGGAATCTCCACTACGTCGGAAGCAAAGACCTGGCGATTTACCTCGTCACTACTCCAGAGGGGCACATCCTCATCAACGCCGGTCTCGAGGGAAGCGTTCCCATGATTCGGGCGAGCGTCGAGAAACTCGGATTAAGGTTCAGCGACATCAGAATTCTCCTGATCAGTCACGCGCACTGGGACCACGACGGGGGGAGCGCTGCGATCAAGCTACTCACTGGCGCAACGTACATGGTCATGGATGCCGACGTGCCGGTCGTCGAATCAGGCGGTAAGACTGACTTTCAGTACGGCAACCAGCCCGCGTCGCTCTATCCCCCCACAAAAGTCGATCGCGTACTTCACGACGGCGATGAAGTCAAACTAGGGGGCGCGACACTCGTCGCGCATCTTACGCCGGGACATACGAAAGGATGCACGACGTGGGCGATGAAGGTGGAGGACGCTGGAAAAACGTACGACGTCGTGATCATCGGCAGCCCCAACGTGAATGACGGCTACAAGCTCGTTGGGAACTCGTCATATCCGGAGATCGCGTCCGACTATGAGCGGACTTTCCGAGTCCTCAAGTCTCTGCCGATCGACATTTTTCTTGGCGCGCATGGAAGTTACTTCGATCTTCAGACGAAGTACGCGCGCGTGAAAGAAGGGGGTGTAACTTCTTTCATCCGCGCGTACTTCGTCTGAAGATCGAAGTAACTACCATGCGCGCCAAGAAAAATGTCGATCGGCAGAGACTCGAGGACTCGGAAAGTGCGCTCGTAGTCGGACGCGATCTCCGGATATAATGAGTTCCCAACGAGCTTGTAGCCGTCATTCACGTTGGGGCTGCCGATGATCACTACGTCGTAGACCTTTCCAGCCTCATCCACCTTCATCGTCCACGTCGTGCATCCTTTCGTATGTCCCGGCGTGAGATG
>CATPBN010000231.1 GCA_955652635.1 uncultured Gemmatimonadaceae bacterium | reverse complement strand
TCGCGATATCCGCACGTCCACATCAAGGCGCTAACAGCTGTTGAGATCGCGCACATAGCCCGCATCGACAAGATGTCGATCGAGGACGTCCTCATCGCGCTGCGTGAAGCAGGTCTCGACACGCTGCCCGGCGGTGGGGCCGAAGTGTTCGGCAAAGGTGTTCGCATGACGATCGCCGACAAAAAGCTCGCAGCAGAGGACTGGATCGATGTGCACCGGACCGCGCACCGCCTTGGGATCCGCTCCAATTGCACGATGCTCTACGGGCACGTCGAATCCATCCAGGATCGCGTCGAGCACCTGGCTATGCTTCGCGACCTGCAGGATGAATCGGGCGGTTTTCTCGCCTACATCCCGCTCGCCTACCATCCGGATCACAATGAGCTGGGGATCGAGCTCGGCCGGCAGGGCACGGCGACAACGGGGTTCGACGATCTTCGCAATCTGGCCGTGGGCCGGCTCTTCCTCGACAACTTCGAACACATCAAGACGCATTGGATAATGGTCACGCCGTTCCTGTCAGAGACCTCGCTCGCCTTCGGTGTGAACGATCTCGAGGGCACGGTGGTTCGCGAGAAGATCTACCACGAGGCCGGCGCGCACACTGCGCAAGGGCTCAGCCTCGACGAGATACTCGACCTCATACGGTCGGCGGGCAAGACTCCGGCGGAGCGCGATTCGTTCTATAACATCCTTCGCGTTTTCGATCGCAGCGAGAGCCGAGCGGTAGCCGCGTGATGAAGATCGGCCGGATTCCCTACATCAACTGCTACCCGGTCTACGGTGCGATCGACCGCGGGGTGGTGCGGCTCGACGCCGAGCTGGTCGATGGTGTTCCTACCGATCTGAATCGGAGGATGGGAGCTGGTGAGCTGGACATAAGCGTCGTCTCGGCGGTCGAGTACGCCCGAGAAGCCGATCGCTATCTCCTCCTTCCGGACCTCGCCATTTCCTGCGACGGACCGGTTCGGAGCGTGATGCTCTTTTCCAAACGCCCAGCGGGCGAGCTCGGAGGGAGAAGTCTGATCGTAAGCAGAAGCTCGATGACCAGCGTCGCCCTGTTGGAGTTGTTGTTCGAGAATGTCTGGCACGCCCGTCCTCGATTTGTACCGGGAGATGCTGAGGTCAAGGACGTTGTTGTCGACAATGCCAGTGACGCGGAGGCCCGCCTGGTAATTGGAGACGCCGCGCTCGTGCTCGGTTCGAATCACCGCGAGCGGTACCCATTCGTGTACGACCTTGGTCAGACGTGGAAGGAATGGACTGGCCAGCCCTTCGTGTTCGCGGTCTGGGTTGCGCAGCGCTCCACCAATGTGAAGGACGCGCTCCTCGCCCACGCGGGACTGATTGTTTCACGCGATTGGGGCCTTCAGCATTTGCCGGAGCTCGCCGAACAGGCCCATCAGGCAACAGGTGTCGAGCGTTCGGTCTGCCGAGAGTACCTCTCCGGTCTCGACTACGGGCTGTCGTATCCCCACCTTGCAGGTCTCACTGAATTCTATCGGCGGCTCGTCGAGCGCGGCCGCATTCCCAACGGAACCCTTACCTTCCTTCCCGCTGCATGAGCGAGACTTCAGATCTCCTCGACTTCTACACGAACGCGCCTCTTCTCGAGCTCGGAGCGGCCGCCGATCGCGTGCGCGAGGAAAAGCATCCGGGAAATACGGTTACCTACATCATCGACCGGAACATCAACTACACCAACGTTTGTGTAGCTGACTGTGGATTTTGCGCGTTCGCGCGGCGACCGAAGCACGACGAGGGTTACACTCTCTCCTTTGAACAGATCGGCGCCAAGATCGAAGAGCTCAAGGCGCTGGGTGGCGTTCAGATTCTGATCCAGGGGGGTCACAATCCCTACATCCCGTTCGAGTGGTACCTCGACCTCATGCGTTACATCAAGCGCAATCACCCAATCCATATCCACGGATTCAGTCCGAGCGAGATCGATTTCTTCGCCAAGCTGTTCAGGATGGAAGCGATCGAGGTGATTCGCGAGCTGCGGAAGGCGGGACTCGATTCCATTCCCGGCGGAGGTGGAGAGATTCTCGTGCAGCGCGTTCGGGACATCGTGGCACCCAAAAAGGCCGGTGCTGACCGTTGGCTCGAGATCATGGAGCTGGCGCACAACGAAGGAATGAAGACCTCGGTCACGATGATGTACGGTCTGGGCGAGACTCTGGCCGAGCGGTTGGAACACCTTGAGAGGGTAAAGGAGGTGCAGGCTCGGACAGGCGGATTCACGGCCTTCATATGCTGGCCCCTCCAGCCCGAGAACACGCCGACGATGTCGAGCCAGCCAAAGACTGGCGCGACTGAGTATCTCCGCACGGTTGCCTTCGCGCGCGTCGTCCTGGACAACGTCCCCAATCTTCAGTCGAGCTGGGTGACAATGGGGATGAAGATCGGTCAGATCGCGCTGCGATTCGGATGCAACGACTTTGGCTCCCTGATGATAGAGGAGAACGTCGTCTCCGCCGCCAATACGACCAATCGCACTTCGACCGAGGAGATGGAGCGCCTGATCCGCGACGCCGGGTTCACGCCGGCGCGGCGAAAGCAGGATTACACGCTCATCGATCCGCCAGTGGCCATGCGAGCGGATGCCGCGTGACCTCAGCGTGGGCATCGGTTATGACTCCCACCGGTACGCTCCCCGCCGCCCACTAATACTCGGCGGCGTTTTAATACCATCGGAACTCGGACTCGAGGGTCATTCCGACGCAGACGCGATCTGCCACGCGATTACGGACGCCGTCCTCGGCGCTGCGGGACTGGGCGACATTGGGGAGATGTTTCCCGATACTGACTCGGCGAACAAGGATCGCGACTCGATCGGGATGCTCGAGGCCGCCGTGAGACGAATCTCGAGTGCTGGCTACTCGGTGGGACAGGTCGACGTTACCGTGATCGCCGAGTTGCCGCGGCTCGCGCCGCACAGGGCTCTGATACGCGCGCGACTGGCGACTGCGCTCGGTATCGATTCAGAGAGCGTAAGCGTCAAGGGGAAGTCGAACGAAGGAATGGGTTGGATCGGCCGCAAAGAGGGCCTCGCCTGCATCGCCGTCGCCACGCTAATCGGGAAACGCTAGCGAATGCTGGAATCAATAACGGGGTGGCTGGGCGACCTGCCGCTCGGCTCGCTGTACACAACGATTGCCGTGCTATCGGCGTTCGAGAATTTCTTTCCTCCGTTTCCCTCCGATGCTGTAATCGCGTTTGGCGCGTTCCTCGCCGACAGAGCGCACGGGTCGCCGTTCACAGTGTTCTTCCTCGGTTGGTTCGGCAACGTTTCCGGCGCGTGCATTACTTACGCGCTTGGACGGCGCTTCGGCTCCAAGGCGTTTTTGAGGCGCCTGGAAAAATACGCGGGGCCGGACGCCGAACAGAGAATCAAGCAGCTCCACAAGCGCTACGGCTTCGGCGGCCTCTTCGTGAGCCGGTTCCTCCCGGGCGTGCGGGCGATCGTCCCGCCCTTCGCGGGCGCAATGAAGCTTCCCGCCGCGAGAGTCTTGTTCTCGGTCGCCACCGCATCTGCAGTCTGGTTCGCGTTAATTACTTTCCTGGCTTTCCGCGCCGGTGACAATTGGGATGTCGTGGAGCAATACCTCGTCCGATCCGGCAAGGTCGCCGGCGCTATTGCGATTGGTATCGTGCTCCTTTCGCTCGCGCTCTGGCTTTACAAACGCCGCGGAAACAAACGTGAGTAGCAAAGGTCCGGACGACGCGATTGCGCGAGCGTTCTACGTCGAGCGGTTCGACGACTTTCTCGCGCTCGAACAGGGCGCGTCTGTCCAGACCAGCAAGGCATACAAGCTCGACATCGCCAGGTTCGTGACCTATGTGTCAGTCAAGGGCGCCGCTTCGGCGAGCGAGGTCGGGACACGTGCGCTTCGCGAATACGTATACCATCTGAAAGACCTGGGACTCGCTCCGGCTTCCATCCGGAGAAACGTCTCGGCGGTGCGTAGCTACTTCAAGTTCCTGCTCGGAGAAGGTCTCGTCGTAAGAGATCCGAGTGAACGACTGGAGACTCCGAAGCGGTGGCGCACGCTTCCGGAAGTATTGGGCGTTCAGGAGGTCGAGAAGCTGCTCGCCGCGCCATCGCTCGATGAGCCGCTCGCATTCCGCGACCGCGCCATGCTGGAGCTCGCGTACGGCGCCGGACTACGCGTCTCGGAGTGGATCTCGCTCAGCGTCCGCGACGTGATGCTCAAGGACCACCTCGTCCGCGTGTTCGGCAAAGGTGCCAAGGAACGACTGGTGCCGATTGGACGGAAAGCAATCGGCGCGATTGCCATCTATCTCCGTGAGCTCCGTCCCTCGTTGGAGAAAGGCGAAGGGAAGGGTGTACTCTTTCTGAACGCGCGCGGCCAGCCGCTCTCGCGGATGGGCGCATGGAAAATCCTGCGAAAATACGTGCAACAGGCCGGAATCACGAAGCCCGTTTCGCCACACACTCTCCGGCACTCCTTTGCGACGCATTTACTCGAAGGTGGTGCGGATCTGAGGGCTGTCCAGGAGATGTTGGGACACGTAGACATCTCGACGACCCAGATCTACACGCACATCGATCGCGAATACCTGCGGAGCGTTCACAAGCAGTTCCACCCACGCGCCTGAAGGCGAATCGCTAGAATTACCGATGCTTCTCGTCCTCGACAACTACGACTCTTTCACCTACAACCTGGTGCAGGCCTTCTTGATGTTGGGAGCGGAAGTCGACGTGCATCGCAACGACGTCATTACGGTCGATGCGGCCTTGGGCCAGAAC
>CATPBN010000230.1 GCA_955652635.1 uncultured Gemmatimonadaceae bacterium | reverse complement strand
CGTGAAGGAGCTGCTCGACGTGATGGGCGGCACGCAGCAGGAGTATCAGTCACCCGTGCTGGTCGAGGAGTTCATCGACGGCAGAGAGTTCTACGTGGGGGTGCTCGGAAACAGCAAGGTCGAAGCGCTGCCGATCATCGAGTTGGATTTTTCCAAGTTCCCTGCGGGCTTGCCGAGGATCGCCAGCTGGGAGGCCAAGTGGGGAGACGACGGTGACGAAAAGGGAGCTCAATTCGAGGGAACGGAGTCCGTCTTTCCGACTGATCTGTCAGAGGAACTGACGGCCAAGATCCAGAAGGTGGCAATCGATTCCTTCCAGGCGCTGCGTCTTAGAGACTACGCCCGCGTCGATCTGCGCGTTACCGCCAGGGAGGAAGTCTACGTGATCGAGGCCAATCCGAACTGTTACCTGGAAGCGAACAGCGAGTTCGCGCGCGCGGCGCAGAAAGGCGGACTGGAGTATCCTGCGCTCATCGAGAGAATCGTGCAGCTGGCGAGCGCGCGCTACTCCCGGTAATGCCAGCGAACGCAAAAAAGCCGGCGATGTCGCCGGCTTTTCCGTTTGCTTTGGCTCTGAGCGAGCTACCGCCGCTTCTTGCGAGCTGCGGCGCGGGCCGCCTTTTTCCTCGCACGCGTGCGCGCACCCTTGCGGGCCGATGCGCTACGTTGTGCTTTGGTCCTTCTGCCGCCCTTCTTCTTCGCTGCTGCCATGTTGTCTCTCCACGATGAAGTAGCACTCTCACGCGTTACTGCTCGTGACTCGCGAATATAGAATGCAAGAGATGTGCGTGCAATACTTTTTGCCGACGATTGGTTCGGCGCAATCATCACTTCCAAAACCGCCTCAGTGCTGGCAGGTTAGAACGCCCCGCACGCAATAAAACTTTTTTCTCGAATTCCAACGGAGTAGCTGCTCGTGAAAGCGCTGGTAAAGGAATCCGCAGCGCCAGGGTTCAAGCTCAAGGACGTTCCCGAGCCGAGGATCCGAGAGGACGAAGTTTTGATTCGCGTGCGTCGCGCGGGGGTGTGCGGTACCGACGTTCACATCTACGACTGGGATGCGTGGGCGAAGGGACGCTGCAAGCCTCCCTTCGTGGTCGGACACGAATTCGCCGGCGACGTGATGCAGGTGGGTCGCCTCGTCACCGATGTGAAGGAGGGAGACCGCGTCACTGCCGAGGGGCACATCGTCGACGGACGGTGTTTGCTCTGCCGAACCGGCAATGCTCACGTGTGCCCCTACACGAAGATCATCGGCGTCGACCGTGACGGCTGCTTCGCGGACTACATCTCCATGCCCGCTACCAACGTCTGGCATCTCGACGATGAGATCTCGTTTGACATAGGGGGAATCCACGACCCGATGGGGAATGCGTTTCACACCGTGCTCACTGCGGACATTCCGGGCTCGGTAGTGCTGATCACGGGCTGCGGGCCGATAGGAATATTCGCCGCAGGCATATGCAGAGCGGCGGGGGCGTCGCGCGTGATCGCCACCGATGTTAACGACACCAGGCTGGCGCTCGCAAAACAAATGGGTGCGAATGACGCCGTTCATCCCGATCAGGTCGAGCCGATCGTGAAGGCGGCAACGGGCGGTTTGGGCGCGGACGTGGTTCTGGAGATGTCCGGAGTGCCGGCCGCCATCCACCAGGCGTTCGCATTGGTGCGAGTGGGTGGGCGCGTGCAGATGCTCGGCATTCCTTCCAGGAAAGTGGATTTCGATCTGGCGACGGAGGTGATCTTCAAGGGTCTCACCATCTACGGCGTCGTCGGCCGGCGCATGTACGAGACGTGGCACCAGATGACGCGCTTTCTCCGCTCCGGAGAATTCGATCCGACCCCAGTGATCACGCATCGATTCCCACTCTCTGAGGCGGACGCCGCGATCGCCGTGATCAAATCGGGAGAAGCGGGAAAAGTCATTTTCGAAATCGCCTGAACTATCGAATCACTGAGAGGCTGAAGTGGCGCTGAACGCAAAGTTCGATTCCGAGCTCAAGGCCGCGATCGAAAAGCTCAAGCAGGATCGGGTTTACAAGCGCCTCAACTACATGGCCTCGCCGCAGGATGCGCGCGTCCAGATGGAAGGGCGCGGAGAAATCATCATCCTGTCCTCGAACAACTATCTGGGTTTGTGCAGCGAGCCTGGCGTTGTGGAATCGGGAGTGGACGGTCTAAAGCGATTCGGGGCTGGCACCGGCAGCGTGCGATTCATCTGCGGCACGTTCACGATTCACCGTGATCTGGAGCACGCGATCGCCGATCTGGTCGGGACGGAAGCCTCGCTCAGCTACGTCTCGGCGTGGAACGCCAACGAAGGCCTGACGGCAACGATCGTCGAGCAAAACGATTTCGTCGTCTCCGACGCGCTCAATCATGCGTCGATCATCGACTCGATCAGGCTCGCCAAGGCCATCACCAAGTGCACGACGGCTGTCTATCAGCACTCGGACCTGGACGATCTCAAATCAAAGCTCGAGACGGCAAAGAGCGCGCGAAGGCGCATCATCTGGACTGACGGCGTGTTCTCGATGGAAGGAAGCATCGCCAGGCTGCCGGAGATACTGCAGCTCGCGGAGGACTACGATGCGATAGTCGCCGTCGACGATTCGCACGGGACCGGAGTCCTGGGCGCGACCGGACGGGGAACCGCGGAGCACTTCGACGTGCTCGGCGAAGTTGACATCATCACGTCCACGCTTGGCAAGGCGCTGGGTGGCGCGGCGGGCGGGTTCGTGGCGGGGAGCGCGTCTTTGTGCGACATGCTCACGCAACGGTCGCGTCCGCAGCTCTTCTCCAACGCGCTGCCGCCCACCGTTGCGGCCAGCGCGCTCGGCGCGATCAACCATCTGGAGCACAATCCGCAGCTGGTGCAGAAGCTCCGCGACAACACCCGTTATTTCCGGGCGGCGATCACCGAGGCCGGGTTCAAGCCCCTCCCGGGAGAGACCCCAATCGTCCCGATAATCGTGGGCGAGACGGCCACCGCCATCAAAATGAGTGACATGTTGCTGGACGAAGGCGTCTTTGTGACAGGGTTCGGCTTCCCGGTCGTACCTCAGGGGCAGGCGCGCGTGCGATGTCAGCTCAGCGCTGCCCACTCACGCGACGATCTCGATCAGGCCATCGCGGCCTTCAAGACCGTCGGGACGAAGCTAGGCATAATCTAGAGGACGCCTTCATGAAGAAGCTCAAAGCAGTAGCCGTGGCAGTGGTCGCCACGCTGGTCGTTTCCGCGAGCGCGAGCGCGCAGGAGATGCGGAATTTCGACAACTCGTGGTTTTGGGGATTCAAGAGTGGAGTGAACACGTTCTCCGCGCCGGGTCACGGAAACACGTCTACTGTCGACCTCGGCGTAGACTGGTTCATTACGCGCACCAACGGCGGCCTCTATGTCTCAGGAAATCAATCAATATTCAAGCGCGACGTCGACGTGTTCGACCCGGCGTCCAACACCGGTCAGCGAACGGTCCAGGTCAGCGATCTGCGTCGTATCTCGTTCGCCGCGCTCGCCTTTCCGAAGCACTTTGGGGGCATCACTCCCTACGCCGGAGTAGGCTATACGATCGCCGTACTGGGAGATGTACGCGTCCGCGTAGACAGCGCCAACACTTTCCCGAACAACGCGTTTTTCGACAAGATCGACGCCGCTCGTAGCCGTGGAGCAATATTTGGAATGGGCGGCGTCCAGATCCAGACCAGGCGCGCCGCGATATTCGCCCAGGAAACGATGCTGCCGAGCAATGGCCAGTTCCTGTTCCCCAGTGTTCTCTCATTTTTCGAGTTCGGCGTTCGTTACAACTTTGGAAGCTCGATCGATCAGCAATAGCAGCTTTAGGCGCACCTGACGATTTTAGAGCGACGGCCCCGTAACTGGGGCCGTTTTTCTTGATGGGGGATGCTTCGGCTTGGGGCGGGTGCCTCGGGTTGGTTACGCCGAAAGCTTTCCCTTTGACACGAATCGGCTGCCTTTGACGATCCATCTAAGTGGCCAGTCCGCCGAGCGCGTGATCCCGATTCGGGTCGTGACCTCGACTCTGTCGTCCGAGACAGGCTCACCCTCACGGACGAGCAGCGGTTTGCGCTGAAGGCTCTTGCCGCTCATCGAGCCCGTAATGCCCAGGGCGGTGCAGAGTTTTCCAGGGCCATTCGTGAGGTCGAAATCGCTTTTGATGCGGGGACGCCGCTTGTGCATGAGGGCAATTCCATCGAGCGGCTCGAGTGCGCGGACCAACACGGCACTCGGCAATCCCTCCGCGCGCGTCACCGCATTGAAGCACCAGTACATGCCGTAGATGAAATAGACGTACGACGTGCCCGGTGGTCCGTACAGCGTTTCGGTGCGCGCGGTGCGTCCGGCTGCCGCATGGCAGGCAAGATCATGTTCGCCCAGATAGGCCTCGGTCTCGACGATGATTCCGCTGGCGCGTCCTTCGTCGGAGTCGCACTCGAGGACCGTGCCCAGCATTTCGCGCGCGACAATCTCCGTCTCGCGCTCGAAAAAGCCGCGCGGCAGCCTGCTCACTCTAGTCGCTAGCGGTCTTGCTGCGGCTCTTGCGGGGAGCGCGGCGCGACGATGGCGTCTCGTCTCCATCGGTTGATGCAGACGCCGACTTGCGGGTGCGGCGTGGCTTCGCGTCATCACCGCCGCGCTTTCTTGCGCTTCTCGCCTTGGGCTCGGGCTCGTGGAGCGCGTCCTCGCCGGTGAGCGGAAGATCGGGCACTGATTCCATGAAGATCGGTTCCGGGGCGGGTCGGGATGTCTCGACGACGCCGACCGAGAGAAGATTCGCTGGCGGCGTGCCCACTCGAGCGCCGATCGGTCCGCGACCGCGGCCGCGGTTCGGCGCGCTGCGCGCTCCCATTCCGGTCGGCATCGACGGCGCCGAGGGAGCAATCACCTTCGGAGGCTCCGCTGCGGCGAGCTGCTCGCTGACTGATGTCTCGGCGGCTGCCGGCGCGACCTCGTAGTCCGTGCCGCGGCGACGCAGATCGATGAGGTTCGCGTCGTGCGCGTCCTGAAGGATCCGTAGAAAATTCCGTTCGCTCAGACTTTCGCTGTCGCGCCCGAGAATCTCTCGCGCTGCAGCCCTGACCTGGCTTGCGCGCGCGGGACCGCTCTCCCTGACCGCGCGACGAACCAGGCTGAAAGCGTCCTCGCGCGTGAGTCGTAAGCCACTCGATCCGATCCCATCCCCATTTGCCGCTGGAGCGGCGGCGACCGAAGTGTCGGCGGAGGTATCGACCGCTGGTATTGCTTCTGTTTCGGTCGGTGTTGGCGAGTGCGCCGCGGCCGGGCGCGGGGTGCGTCCTTCGCGATCACGGTCACGGCCTCTCCCGCCTCTTCGACTGCGCCGTGGCCGATCACTGGTCTCGGTCTCGTCCGCGCGAGGTGTCGCAATCCTTGCAACAGCGGACACGGTGGCTGGCTCGCCCGACGTCAGGGTGCCGCCGGAGCGTGGTGGTCCGACCTCGAACTGTCCGTTCTCGAGCTTGGTGAGTGAGAGCAGCCCGCGCTGCGCGGCTTCGGTTACGAAGCGTGAGAACTTTGACATCCCGAGATTCTTTTCGTCGAACGAGCTGTCGATTTGCTGCATGACCTGCTTGAGACGGTCGGCGCGCATCACATCGCCGTTCCGCTTCATGCGCGTGATCGCTTCGGTGACCAGGTCCCACGGGTCGCGCTTGACGATCTCTTCCTCGCCCGTCTTCACCAATCCCGCGAGCGCGTTGTAGCTGTAGTACTCGTCGCAATTCTGCACCAGCAGATCGCTCGACGATTCGCGGATTCCGACACCGATTACGTACTTGCCGTATTCCTTGAGCTTGATCACGAGGCTGGAGAAATCGGAGTCGCCAGAGAGCAGAATGAACGTGCCGATTTCAGGGCGCGTGAATACCAGCTCCATCGCGTCGATCGCCAGTCGAATGTCCGTCGCGTTCTTCTTGGCGGAGCCGTACGCGGTGGCGAAGATCAGGTCGATCGACGACTCGGTGAGGGGGACGACGTACTGCGGATAGCGCCGCCAGTCGGCGTACGCGCGCTGCACGGCAACTTTTCCCTTTACGATGTCGGAGGAGAGGAGGTTTTTCAGCTCCGTCTGGAGGTCGGAGCGAATGCCCAGTGTAACGTTGTCGAAGTCGATCAGCAGGCAGGCGTTGGGGGCGTGGTGGGGGCTGGCTAACGCGGTTTGGGACATTGCCTGCGGCCCGCGATGTATCGGGGCGACATGGCGGTGCGTGCTGTGTGCGGGCACGGACCGGTGGGGTCGTGGAGTCATGAATTGTTGGATTACGTGTGCGCGGCTGCGTACCGGCGAACCTTTGTAGGCGGGTGCACGCCATGTTGACCCTGCGACAGTCGCCGCAGGCGGTGCGTCTTCAGGTCCAAGCGAGCGCGTCAACCTGCTGGTTGACCGGTCGCCGGATCCTCGAAGTCGCGCCGTACAGGTATAATTTATACTCGAATCCCCATGAATCAACTGCGATTCCGTACGCGCCTGGTACTGATCCTCTCGTTATTCGCGATCGTACCGGCGCTTTTGCTCACGCTTTTGTGGAGCGGAACCGTGAGCACCGCGCTTCCTTTGGTGACCGGACGATCGGCCTGGGACAGCGTGGCCGCCAGCGGCGAGAAGGCGATTGCGGCCGCCCGCCAGGCGCCGCTCACGGCATCGCAGCGACGTGCAATCGACTCCCACGAGCGAGAGCTCCGGCTATCCGTCGAACAGGCGCGCCGCTACAGCTTCCTCGCGACGCGGACGGTCCGGGTGATAGCGATCGCGGGGGTTTTGGCACTTCTCGTCCTGACGGGGGCCGCATCGCGGGTGGCCGGCCATCTCAGCCGGCAATTGAGCAGGCCACTCGACGAGCTGGTGCGATGGACCGAGCTGATTGGTCATGGCCAGCCGCTCCCGCCGCCACCGGAGCCAACCATGAATCCAGCCGCTCGGAAGAACGGAGACGGCGGAACTACAATCGAGGTCACCACGAGTCGCGTTCGCGGCGCACCGGAATTCGAGACGCTGCGGCGCAGCATGCGAGAGATGGTCTCCGAGCTGGAGCAAGGGCGGCGGCAGGCGGTGGAGGCGGAGAGACTCCACGCATTCAGAGAGAGCGCGCGAAGAGTCGCACACGAGATCAAGAATCCGTTGACGCCGATCCGTTTCGCGCTCGCCAGGCTGCGTGGTCAGGCCCCGCAGGAGCTGCAGGAAGATGTCGGCGTAATTGCGGTGGAATCGGACCGTCTCGATCGAATGGCAAGGAGCTTCGCCGAGTTCGGAAGGCTTCCCGAGGGGCCGCCAGCGGAAATCGACATGGGCGAGCTCATTCGATATACTGCGCGAAGCTGCGTACCTCCGACCATTGCCCTCGATCTGCAGATAGACGACAATCTTCCTAGAGTGCACGGCCATAACGGAGCGCTCGCGGGAGCTCTGAGCAACGTTCTGCTCAATGCGGTCGATGCATCGGGTGAGAGCGGGCGCATCACAGTGACAGCGCGGTCGGTATCGGCGAGCGGCCGGCGTGCGGTCAGGTTTTCGGTGGCGGACGACGGCAGCGGTATCGCGCCCGAAAAGCTGGGGACGATCTGGGAGCCGTACGTCACGAACAAGCCGGGCGGAACGGGACTCGGGCTGGCGATCGCGCGGCAAGCGGTGTGGGCGCACGATGGAACCGTAAACGCGACGAGCACGTTGGGCAAAGGAACGGAGATTCAACTCACCATACCCGCTGACGGCGTCGACGCCGAGAGGAAGTCATGATATTGGGACCCGAAGTAGCTGTTCCACTTGGCGCGTTTGTTACAGCGATCACCATCGCCATCGGCGTGCCGCTCGCGAGAGCGTATTCGCGACGCATGGATGCCCAATCGAAGAATCCAGAGATTCCGAGCGAAGTCGCGGCAAGGCTCGAGCGCATGGAACAGGCAATCGATTCGGTCGCCCTCGAGGTCGAGCGGATCTCTGAGGGACAGAGATTCACGACGAAGCTTCTCTCTGAAGGAAGGTCCGCATCCGACCCGCGCCAGAGTGCGCCAACCGGGACGCCCGCGCGGGACCGCACGACGTAAGTGCCGATAGTCCTCATCGCCGACGACGAGCCGAACATTCGGCGCATGGTCGGCGCGCTGCTTACAGGCGAAGGTTACGAAGTGACTGAGACTCCGAGCGGGGTCGAGGCAGTCGCGCGCGTGAAGGATGGGGAGCCTGATGTCGCGCTCGTCGACCTGATGATGCCCGGCGAGCTCGACGGAATGGCCACACTTGCCCGGTTGCGCGATGTCGCGCCCGATCTGCCCGTGATAATGATGAGCGGCCGCGCCGGACTCGCCGATGCCGTCAAGGCCACCAAGCTCGGCGCCTTCAACTTTCTCGAGAAGCCGCTCACGCCGGAGGGAGTACTGCTCGCCGTTGCATCCGCGCTCGAGCTGCGGCAGACGCGCCGAGTTGCGCGGGCATTGCGCGCCGAGCTGGGATTTACCGGGGATATGGTAGGCAAGAGTGCGGCGATGTCGGTGGTGCGGCAGATGATCGCGCGCGTGGCGCCCACCGACGCACGGGTCCTCATCACGGGTGAATCCGGCACGGGAAAGGAGCTCGTCGCGAGCGCGATCCATGATGCGAGTCCGCGTCGCGAGAAGCCGTTCGTGAGAGTGAATTGTGCAGCGATTCCGCGTGACCTGGTCGAAAGCGAGATGTTCGGCCACGAGCGCGGCGCATTTACCGGAGCCACGCAGACGAGGATCGGGCGGTTCGAGCTGGCGCACCACGGAACTCTTTTCCTCGACGAAGTAGGAGACCTTGGTCCCGACGCTCAGGCGAAGCTGCTTCGCGCCATCGAGGCGAAGGAAATCCAGCGGGTCGGTGGAAACCGGATCATCCGCACCGACGTGCGCATCATCGCAGCGACCAATCATGACCTGCAGCGCGCCGTGCGCGGGGGCGCTTTCCGCGAGGACCTCTACTTCCGGCTGAACGTCATCCCGTTGGCGATTCCACCGTTGCGCGAGCGGAGCGAGGACATCGTCGAGCTGGTCGCGCATTTCTCCGAGCAGTTTCTGCAGCGGACGGGGCAGGCAAAGCCGAGGTGGAGGAGTGACGCCCTTCAGCTAATGGGGGAATATCCGTGGCCCGGCAACGTGCGCGAGCTCGCCAACATCATCGAACGCCTGGCGATCCTGCATCCGGGAGCCGAGATCACCGGTCAATACGTCGAGGATGTTCTCATCGTCGATCGCGACGAGGAGGCGGATTCCACTCCGATTACGCCAACGCGCGCGCAGGATAGGGTGGGGAACCGACGAAACACTCCGCCCAGCGCTGCCCCGATTTCGCTCGCTGACAAACTAGACAGTTTCGAGCGCACCGTGATAGCGCGCGCGCTCGCGGAAGCAGGTGGAAACGTCGCTCACGCGGCGAGAAAACTCCAGACAGACCGGCCAAATCTCTATCGGCGAATGAAGCGGCTCGGAATCAACGCGACCAGGGTAACAAGGGCGACATGACAAAAACCGCACGAACGATTCGAGCGCTTTGCGTTTTGCTGGCGTGCACGTCGCCAGAACTTGCGCGCGCCCAACAGACGGACACGGTGCCACGGGACACCACGGCGGAGCGCCTCGGCTTGTGGGCGCGATCGAGCCGGACCAGCGGACTGATCCTCACCTCGGGAAAGACCTACAACCGCGTCGAGGGCCTGCCTGTCTACATCGGCCCGGTTTTCCACGACAGCTCGGGCAAAGCCTCTTTCAATGTTTCGGTGTTCGGAATAATACGCAGCGCCGACACCTTCCACTGGGACCACGAGAATCTCGGTCACAACGTTGGCGCGGGAATGCGCGTAGGACGGGAGCGCGGATACGCGTTTGACATCTCGTCGTACGATGTTGTTACTCCGGTAGAGACGTGGCAGCTCCCCGATCCCGATGCGGGGCTCTCCTCGTTCTTCATTCGTCGTGATTTCCGCGATTACTTCAATCGTCACGGTGCGAAGGCGACGGGCACATTTCACATGAGCTCGCGCAGCAGCCTCTCGATCGACTGGAGCGACGAGCGGTGGGCAGCCGAGGGCGCGAGAAACGTCTTCTCGGTCTTCAGAAATGGAGCACCCTGGCGGCCGAATCCACTCGTGGATGCGGGACGCTTTCACACCGCTGTCGCGCGCGCGAGTGTCGACACCAGAAACAACGATATCAATCCTTCCACGGGCTGGCTGATTCTGGCGGAGTACGAGCGCGGCTCGGGGCGCGTGATAGATCCCGGGCTTGCATCGCCGCTGGCCCGCCCTGCTCCGGTATCGCTGCTCGCCTATGGACGTGGCCTGCTGGATCTGCGTCGCTACAACCGGCTGTCGCCGACCACGTGGATCAACGCGCGGCTCGTGTTGGGGGGATGGCTCCACGGCGACGAGCTGCCACTCGAGCGAAGATTCTCGGTTGGCGGGGTCGGGACCATACCGGGATTCGATTTCCGGAAGTACCAGCCGGGAATAGTCGATGTGTCACAATGCAGCGATGGAGGCCAGCCCCCTGCTGGTAATCCGGCGCAGTGCGAGCGGGTCGCGCTCGCGCAGCTCGAGTATCGGAGCGAGCTGCACTCTTCCCTGCTCGATTTTCTGAACTGGCGGCCGATCAGGCTGCGTGGAATCGGATTCACGGTGCAGCCGACTGCAGTGGCGTTCGTGGATGCCGGCAGAGGATGGCTCGTCGGGCAACCCTCTGGCACGCTCGAATACTCGAGTCACAGCTTCCCGCGCTTCGGGACGTTCCGGACTGACGTCGGGCTTGGGCTCGATCTGGGCATTTTCGGGATCTACGCAGCCAAGGCCGTGTCGAGCTCGAAGGAACCGGCGAACGTGTTTCTACGCGTGCACCGCCTGTTCTAGCGATGCCGAATTTCGGTCTGCTGCTGGCCGTCGGGCTTCTTTCCGCTTCCACGCTCGGCGCGCAGAAACCAGTGCGCGTCGATGTAACACTCCCGACCGAGAGCGCGTGGGCGGACGAGCCGCCGGCGATCTCCTCGTCCGGATTGCTCTCGGATGGCTCGATGCGCGATCTGCTCTCGAACGGATTCCCCGCGCGCCTGCATTACCGGCTGGAGCGCTGGACGTCAGGACGGTGGTTCGACGACATGAAGGCGTCGTTCGACTGGGACGTGATTGTGAAGTACGACGTGCTGGGCAAGAAGTACCAGGTCGCGCGCGTGGTCAACAAAAAGGCCGAATCGCTGGGAGACTTCCCCGGCGTGGAAGAGGCCGAGAACGCTGCGGAGGGTCCGTACCACCCCGCGATCTCGCTGCCAAAAAAAGGGCAGCGCGGTTACTACAATCTGCTGCTCGACGTCGAGACGCTCTCACTGAGCGATCTGGATGAAGTCGAGCGATGGCTGCGGGGGGAGCTCAAGCCGGCCGTGAGCGGAAAGGGAAATCCGGGGACGGCGCTGGGGCGGGGGG
>CATPBN010000229.1 GCA_955652635.1 uncultured Gemmatimonadaceae bacterium | reverse complement strand
CCTTGGAGGTCGCGTGATTCCGACCTTCCGGCCCGATGCACTCTTCAGGATCGCGTCGCCGCAATGGTTAGCCGAGCTGGAGCGGCTGAGTCACGTCGTTGGGGCGGCGATTCGGACTTTTTCCGATCTCGTCAAGGCGCTGGCGCGGCGACGCGCCGACTTCAAGGCAATGGGTGCGACCGCGACGGATCACGCCGTCGTCGTTCCGCGCACTGAGCGGCTCGAGGAGGCGGAGGCAGAGCGATTGTTCGCCAAGGCGCTCGGCGGCGCTGCAACCGATGACGATCAGTCGCGGTTTGAGGCTCATCTTCTCATGGAGATGGCGCGCCTGTCGGTGGAGGACGGCCTCGTGATGCAGCTGCACGCGGGCGCCTTCCGGGATCACAATCAGTTGGTGTATTGGCGGTTCGGGCCAGATCGTGGTGGGGACATTCCCGTAGCAACCGAGTTCACGCGCAACCTGCGTCCTCTGCTCAACGCCTACGGGAATGACGCACGGTTTCGGCTCATCGTGTTCACGCTCGACGAGTCGACGTACAGTCGGGAGCTGGCGCCTTTGGCGGGCCACTACCCCGCGTTGCTCATGGGCGCGCCGTGGTGGTTTCATGATTCGATTGAAGGCATGACGCGCTTTCGTCGGCAGACGACCGAGACCGTGGGCATTGAGAATACCGCCGGCTTCACCGACGATACCCGAGCGTTCTGCTCGATCCCGGCTCGGCACGATCTCGCTCGACGCGTAGACGCGAACTACCTCGGCGGCCTGGTCGCGCGGCACGTGATCGACCTGGCCGACGCCAGAGAGATGGCGAAGGCGCTGGCGTATGATCTGGCCAAGCGTGCGTATCGATTGACTTGAAATCAGCCAGGAGAGCTATGTCTAATCAGCCAGTTCCAAGACGCACCTTTCTCAAGCTTGCCGCGGTCGGTGCCGCCGGTGCAGTTCTCTCTGATCGCGCCAACGCCAACGCCATTCCAATTCCGGCTCGTCCCGCGGGCGTCTCGAGCACGGTCGACGAGATGGGCCTCAAGCTCGGCGTCGCCAGCTATTCTTTGCGGAATTTCTCGCGCCAGCAGGCGATCGAGATGACGAGGGCGCTCGGCGCGCAATACATCAATCTCAAATCGGTGCACCTTCCTTATGAGGCCACGCCGGCGGAGATCGGTGGCGCGCGGCGTGAGATCGCGGCTGCCGGGCTCCAGATCGTCGGCGGCGGCATGATCACTTTCGAGACTGACACCGACCAAGGCGTGCGGAAATACTTCGACTATGCGAAGGCTGCGGGGATGCCGCTGATAGTGGGAACGTGCAAGCCAGCCGTGCTCCCGCGCATCGAGAAATTCGTAAAACAGTATGACATCAAGCTTGCGATCCACAATCACGGCCCGGAGGATGAGAATTTCCCGTCGCCTTATGACGTGCTGAAGGCAGTGAAGGGGATGGACCCGCGCATGGGGTTGTGCATGGACATCGGGCACACCGTCCGCACAGGAACCGACCCGGTACGTGCGGCGGCCGACGCTGGCCCTCGCCTCCTCGACATGCATGCCAAGGATTTGCGCGACCTCGGGGACAAGGACAGCCAATGCATCGTCGGCGAGGGAAAGATCCCCATCGCCGCACTCTTGAGACAACTGGAGGCGATGCGGTACGCGGGATACGTCAATCTCGAGTACGAGATCGAGCCCGACAATCCGATGCCGGGGATGAAGCAGTCGTTCGCCTACATGCGCGGCGTGCTCGCCGGACTGGTGACTACGCGGTCGCGGGTATGAGCCCAACACGAATCGCGTAGCGCACCAGACTGACCACGTCGTGTATGCGCAGGCGCTTCATGATCTCGCTGCGATGGCTTTCCACCGTCTTGATGCTGAGGCCGAGCCGCTTGGCGACTTCGCGCGTCCGATGCCCTTCCGTAACCAGCTTGAGCACCTGGATTTGACGGTCGGTAAGCGCGTGCAACGGACGCCTCACCGCGATCGCCGTGCTGATCGATGCCTCGAGTCCGCGCGTGGACGTCTTGAGAATGACGTCTTCAGCTCCCGCTCTGATTGCCGCGCCAGCCTGAGTGCCGATGAGAGTGCCGGTAATAATTATGAAGGGGACTGCTGGTCGTACCTCGCGCAGTACTTCCAGCGCTGGTCGCGAATCGAATTGGGCGAGTGAATGGTCCGACAGGACTACATCCGGCGCAAAACTCTTCAGGGCGGCGGTGAATGCTTCGGCTGAGTCGACCTGTGCCAGAAGGATCCTCATCCCGGCCCGTTGCAGCTCGTGCGTGATGAGCTCCGCGTCGGCCTCATTGTCTTCGAGCAGCAAAACTCTGAGCGGTTTCTTTGTCGGATTGGGCGCGCTCTGCACTACAGGAAGTCTCCAGAGGTTCCGTGATGACGGTCGGTGGGCCGTTACTTCATTAGAGTAGCAGGCCGCCTTACATCCTCTGAAGTAGGATGAGCCCTTGTCGCGATTAGGGAATAACCCTTAGCAGCCGGGAACTTCTCCGATTCCTACGAGACAGACAGGCAGAAGTTTCTATCATTTGGCGGGGCGCGAAATGCCGATTCTATAT